>CAYJHM010000137.1:0-5742 GCA_964369935.1 uncultured Rikenellaceae bacterium | reverse complement strand
GTATCGACCATTGTACCACTATCCACATAAGCACCAATATTAACATAAGATGGCATTAATATCACCCCCGATGCTATATGAGCACCATAACGTGCAACAGCATGAGGTACTACACGTACACCAGCCTCTTTAAAATTAGTTTTAAGTGGTATTTTATCATAAAACTTCAGCTCTCCTGCCTCAATCTCACGCATCTCGTTTATGGGGAAATATAATAATACTGCCTTCTTTACCCACTCATTAACTTGCCATTGGCCACTTACACCATCAATCTGCTCAGCCGTGCGAAGTTCGCCCTTATCAACTAACCCTATAACCTCACGTATCAAGGCACGATTATCTTCAATATTTAGGAGTTCACGGTTACTCCATATCTCCTCTATTCTCTGTTTTAGATGTTCCATAACTATTTATTTAATTGTATTATTGATATAACAGGTTTATGATCGCTCCAAAGTATATCAGGGCTATCGTAACTTATGCCCGTAAAGTGATTCGAGTACATAAGATAATCTATTCGAAGCAAGTCGTAAAACGAACGATAAGTATAACCGTACCACTGCCCGTTGGTAACAAAACTATCGCTTAACTCTCCCAACATCTTACGATATACATAGGTGGTAGGTATAGAGTTAAAATCACCCATCGAGATAACAGGATGTGGTGAGGCGGCAATCTCTTTGGCTATAATATTTGCCTGCCTTGCTCGATAACCGTTATTATCCATCAACTTACTAAAGATAGAGAAAAATTTAAACATTCGTTTATCATTATCGCTACTCTTCTTTTCGCCCATCAAAAAAGTTATATCTGACCGCCAAATCTGATTCGACCTAAGATGACTATTAAACACCCTTACAGTATCGCCTTTAAAGAGTATATCGACATAAAAAGCATTAGCAATTACATCTTTCCCAAAAGGTATCACACGCTTTTTTATAATCTTATATTTACTGTAGATTGCCGAATGATACCTATTATTTCCAAACGGACTTTTGATACTATTAACAAACGAGTAGGGATATATACTATTTAACCCCTTCTTAATTGCCCCCATAAGCGAATCATCACGCAGAGCCAACTCCTGAATAGCTACGACATCAATATCTAACGAACGAAGTTTATCTATTGTCTGCCTGCTTTTATCATCGTAGTTCAAATCGATAAAAGCGTGAGCATTAAAACTCATTGCCTTAATTTCGTTACCATTTAACGGTCTCGATTTATTATTAGGCATCTGAATAAGGCTAGCTACCTGCCCTACACCTAAAATTAACATCGCTAATGGTATCACAAAGAACAGCCGCCATATAGCAATCCAATATATTGTAAGTACTATATTAACAATCACCACAATAGGCATTATCATTCCAAGCATAGCAAGAATTCCTAACCTATATGGTGGTACATACAAAGATAGATAACCCAAGGCAAGTAACAGTACAAATAGTACTGTTACCCCTCGCATTATCAGCTGTACCAAAGTTCGTCTGCCTATGTAATCCCTAATCAATGTTACTCTTTAACTCTCTCTAACACTTTAACTAGTAACTTCCATACCATATCAACGGTTGCTATCTCAAGCCTCTCGTCGGGCGAGTGCACACCTCTAAGAGTTGGGCCTACTGATACCATCTCAAGATTTGGATATTTTTTGTTTATTAAACCACACTCTAAACCTGCGTGGATTGTTTTAACAGCTATATCTTTATTATATAGTGCTTTATATTCATCTTTGAATAGCTCTAAGATATGCGAATTAGCCACTGGAGCCCACCCTGGGTAACCGTCGCTATGCCATACCGATGCACCATACATAGTAAATAGCTTATTAAGCTGTGAAGCGATAAATAACTTCTTACTCTCGAGCGAGCTGCGCTGCGATGTAACAACTTCGATACCACTTTCACCCATCTTTATTGAGGCTAAGTTTGTTGAGCTCTCAACAAATCCCTCAATATCTTGACTCATAGCCTGCACCCCATTAGGAACGGTAACAACAGCCGAGATTAAACACATAGCCTCGTTATGAGTAATAACTTGTGAATACCCCTCAACCATTGTAGCTGTTAAAGCCATATTTGGTTCGCTCTTATAATATTCGGCAGACACTACCTTAGCATATTCACCAAATCTAGCTATTACCCCCTCAACATCTCTAACAGCAATTACAGCCTCCGCCTCGCGTGGTATAGCATTTCGCAGGTTACCTCCAGATATATCTACCAATCTAAAGTCGCTATCTAAAGAGAATAGGAATCTACACAGCAATATATTCGAATTAGCTAAATTTTTATTAATATCATCGCCCGAGTGCCCACCTTTAAGACCTGCAACACTTAATTTAACGCAGTTATAGCCCTCACCAATAGGTTCAACATTAGCAGGGAAAGTTGCAACAGTATCAACGCCACCTGCGCAACCGATAAATACCTCACCCTCATCTTCCGAATCAAGGTTAATCATATATTTGCCAGTTAGCATACCCTCGCCCAGTTCAAACGCACCTGTTAAACCTGTCTCTTCATCAACAGTAAATAGTGCCTCAATTCTAGGTACAGATATGCTTTTATCAGTTAGAACACCCATCGCTAGAGCCATTCCTATACCGCAATCAGCCCCTAAAGTTGTACCTTTAGCCTTTAACCACTCGCCATCAATATATATATCAATAGCATCGTTAAAGAAATCAAACTCTACATCGCTATTTTTCTCGCACACCATATCTACGTGGTTCTGAAGAACAACTGTTGCATCCATCTCACGACCAGCGGTTGCAGGGCGAATAATAGTGATATTTTTTATATCATCTTGAATATACTCTAACCCATTCTCTTGTGCAAAATTGATAAGATAGGCTAAAATTTTCTCCTCGTGCTTCGAGGGACGTGGTACCTTTGTAATCTCTTCAAAATATCTCCAAACACCCTCTGGAGATAGACCTTTTACTACACTCATAAACTGATATTTTTAAATTTTAATTTTGACTATATATCTCATATATAAACGATAAACTAGATAGCCGTATAGTAAGCCGAAGAATGTTCCAAAAATCAAATCTAACGGATAGTGAACACCCAAGTAAATACGACTATATGCTATTATAGCTGCGTAAGATAGTGCAAACCAGCTAAACCACCTGCGGTTATACACCAAAACCATAAAAGAAGCTAGCCCAAAAGCGTTAGCTGCGTGACCCGACACTGTACCATATAACCCCCCAATATAACCATTAACCGTATGTATCATCCCTTTGAGCTCGGGGTTATGTGTAGGCCTAAATTTCGACATATTCTCTTTAAAGAAGTTAGATGTTTGATCGGCTAACAGCACAATAAAACCCATCACTAACAGCAAAATAAGAATCTGCTTAATTGAATATCCCCTATTTTTATACATCAAAAAATAGAAGAAAAAAGCGAGGATAACAAAAGAGCCTATCCACGAAAAGTACCACATAATAGAGTCTAGCAGTGCTCCACAGTCGGCATTCAGAGATAGAAACAGATTCTTATCCCACTCTAATAATTTTTCTTTCATAATACGTTAGTCGCCCTAAAAAGGACTAATTTATTTTTGTTCAACAATTTATACAAAGCCTATCCAACTTTCAACACACTCTCAAACTTGAGAATAATTGCGAATATACTATTTTTTTTTGAATTTATTACTTATTTCCTCTAAAAACAGCTACTTTCTCATAAAAAACATTATCTTTGCAAATATATAAAGACCTGAGTTTTGACTGTTTCTTATCAAAAACTTAGGTTAAAGGGGAGTTTAACAATAATATTTATTTCTGTGATTATTTTTAGATATATATTCGCACTACTCTTTGGGGCAGGTGTTAGGGTGCGTCACAAGCTGTTTGATTGGAAAATATTAAAGAGCCAGTCGTTTGATGTGCCTACTATCGTAATAGGAAATTTAAAAGTTGGAGGGACAGGTAAAACACCTATGGCAGATATGCTTATATCCGAGCTTAAAGGTAATCACCGTGTTGCTCTACTATCTAGAGGGTATGGCCGCAAGACAAAAGGGTTTATTCTTGCCAGTAATAAATCAACAGGCGTAGAGATAGGCGACGAGGCAATGATGCTATACTGTAAACATCCAGATATCACAGTGGCCGTTTGCGAGAAGAGGAGCGTGGGTATTAAGCGTATTATGGAGCTAAACCCTTCAATAAACTTAATTATCCTTGACGATGCTTTTCAGCACCGTTACGTTACCGCTACAATGAGTATTCTACTTACCGAGTACGATAGGCCCTACTATTCAGACTATCTTCTTCCTTACGGCAGATTACGTGATATACGCAGCCAAGCACGCAGAGCATCAATAATTGTGGTAACTAAATCTCCTGAGAATGCTACACCGAAAGATTTACGAGGAATGGTTACTAACATTAACCCATTGGATTATCAGTCGATATTCTTCTCTAAGATGGTTCAAGGCGAGCTTCAACCACTCTTCGATAGGGGTTATGAAGAGACAATTAAACAGCCTCTAAGCAGCGATAATGTTGTATTAGTTAGTGGCATAGCCAACCCTAAACACTTAATTACTCACATCGAGAAGCGATATAATATAATATCTACTCATATTTTTCGCGATCACTATAACTATAAACAATCGGATATCACTAAACTGCTTAACATCGCCATAGAAAATAATGCATACATCATCACTACGGATAAAGATGCTGCGAAAATTATTGCCTTAGATGTGCCTGCAAGTGAGAAATACCGCTTCTACTCCACCCCTGTAAAGGTTGAGTTTATCGATATATCAAACAATGAAAACAAAGCATTGTTTATAAATAATATTAACAAGCAAATAGATTTAAAAAATGGAGACGATAATTAATACTATAAACCGTTTAACCTCTAATTTCAAACCCAAAGTGGGTGTAATTCTTGGTTCAGGGCTCGGTGGATTCGCTTCAGAGGTGGATATCCGCTACACTATCCCGTACAGTGATATTGATGGTATTCCAGTATCAACAGTCGAGGGGCACTCAGGCGAATTACTCTTCGGTTATGTGGGTAACACCCCTATTGTTGTAATGAAGGGGCGTTTTCACTTTTACGAAGGGTACTCAACACAACAAGCAACCATCTTAATACGTGTAATGAAACGCCTAGGTGTTGCCCGATTACTTATATCTAATGCCGCAGGAGCAATAAATAACAATTTCCGTGTTGGCGATGTTATGGTTATCAACAATCACATAAATTTCTTACCTAATCCGCTAATTGGCGCTAATGACAATACTTTTGGTGTACGCTTTCCTGATATGAAACACCCTTACTCGTTAAGTTTGATTGATAAAGCTTTCGAGTACGATTCGGCACTACGCAGAGGGGTATATGTAGCATTAACAGGCCCATCATACGAGACAGCTGCCGAAATAAATATGCTACGAATAGTTGGTGGCGACGCTGTAGGTATGTCTACTGCCCCCGAAGTGATTGTAGCTAATCACTGTTCAATGGAGGTATTCGCTGTATCAATAATAACCAACGACACCTCCGAGTTAAAGGCAACTCACGAAGAGGTTGTTGCAGTAGCTAATCAAGCAAGTTTACGTATGAATAAACTGTTCAATTATATGATTCAGTTAAGAAAATAGTTAAAATCGTTTCATTTACATAGAGTGATTCCCTAAATACAAATCACCTGATTTACAATGTATTAGAGTAACTAAAAGCTAATATTTACCCCCCCTATTTCTGAGAT
>CAYJHM010000136.1:0-5756 GCA_964369935.1 uncultured Rikenellaceae bacterium | reverse complement strand
TTTTAGTTATTTTAACACATTGTAAGTTAGGGGATTTGCATTTAGAGAATCTCCCAATATAACAACTTGAACTCATATATAGATTTACCCCCATTTTGAGGCTTCCTCAAAATGGGGGTAATATTTTGTTTTTAATGCAGCCCAAAGTGTTACTTATGGGAAAGCCTTCTTGAATTTGAGTTTTGCTAATTAAACCCATTAACCATTAAACGTACACGTTCATCTGAGGTTATATCAACGGAATATTCATCAATTGTAACCACTCCTCCCATCGACACATCACTGTTACGATAAACCATAGCTGAAGGTGCTGTTGTACGTGCCGAAGAGTGAAATTCGGTTGCCTTAGTGTAGTTACTAAGTTCTTTAATGTTATTCTCATTTACACCACAGCCCGGCATAATTATTATCCTGTCCGCAGCCTGCTCTACAAGCTCCTTTAGCTGCTCTTTTCCCTCTAATACATTACTCTTACCACCAGAGGTAAGAATACGGCTAAATCCAAGCTCTATTATCTGCTCTAATGCTCTCTTATAGTCGGCACACATATCAAAAGCACGATGGAAGGTGAGTGGTAATCCTCCACACTCTTGAATTAACTCTCTACATAGTGCCACATCAACCTCGCCATCTTTAGTTAAGCAGCCAAACACCAAACCATCAACACCTAGCGATACAGCCATTCGAATATCTCTCTTCATTATCTCAATCTCGCTTTGCGAATACAAAAAATCACCTCCTCGTGGTCGAATGATAACATTCAGTGCAATATCTAATAATTCTCTTGAGAGACTAATCTCTCCATAACTGGGCGTAGTTCCCCCCTCCGGTATGCCTGCACATAGTTCAACCCTGATTGCACCGCCACGTTGTGCCTCTAGTGCACTTGCGTACGAATTAGCACACACCTCTAATTTTATTTTATTCATATCAACTGTTTTTTTTATTACAAAAATAATTATTTTTTTTGAAATTACGAATAAATTTAATATATTTGTGCAAAATAAACTTAAATACAATAATATGAGTGAAAAAAGGGGGGCATATCTATTGCCTATTATTATGATGTATGCGCTATTTGTGATGATAGCATTTGTTACAGGCCTACAAAATCCACTAGGGCTGATTGTTAAAGAGCAGTTTGGTTTAGGCAATTGGGGCTCGCAGCTTCCTACATTTGCTAACTTCCTAGCCTATGCATTTATGGGTATTCCAGCAGGAATATTACTACAAAAAATTGGTTACAAGCGTAGTGCTTTAACTGCTATACTTGTAGGAATTACGGGAGTAGCAATTATGTTTGGAGCGGGTATGATTGAAGGAAACGGAATAGCGATATTTGTTCTATACCTTGTGGGAGCTTTCGTTAGTGGTTGCTCTATGTGTATGCTTAATACAGTAGTTAATCCTATGCTAAACACTCTAGGTGGTGGTGGAAATAGGGGTAATCAGCTTATTCAAACAGCTGGTTCGTTTAACTCGCTATCGGCAACTCTTGCACCTGTAATAGGTGGTTATCTTATTGCTGGTGCGGTAGGTGATAGCATTATCGCAACGGCTAACCCAATATTCTATACTGTATTTGCAACATTCACATTAGCATATCTTGTGCTACGCACTGTAAATATACCAGAACCTCGTTTAAATATTGTTAAAAAAGATAAGGATGATAAATATTCTCCTCTTTCGTTCCGTCATTTTATTTTAGGTGCTGTTGCAATTTTTATATATGTTGGTGTAGAGGTTGGTGTTCCAAATATCGTGAATCTATTTTTAACTAATGATATTGCTAAAGGTGGACTAGAAATGGATACCACTATTGCAGGTAGTGTTGTAGGCACATATTGGTTCCTTATGCTTATAGGTCGTGTTATTGGGGCGTCGGTAGGTAGCAAGGTGTCGGCTAAGGGGATGTTGGCTTTTACGTCAATACTCGGATTAGTATTTGTATTTTTAGGAATGACCCTACCAATCAGCACAACTGTTAGTATGCCTGTATTCCAGTCTGATATATCGTTTGGAATGGCTAGTGTGCCTGTTGGGGTTATGTTTTTAGTTTTATGCGGCCTATGCACCTCGATTATGTGGGGTAGTATCTTCAATTTAGCTGTCGAGGGGTTAGGAAAATATACAGAGGCAGGTTCAGGAATCTTTATGGTTATGGTGTGCGGAGGAGGAATATTACCTCTAATTCAAGGATTCATTGCCGACAAGACCACTTACCTTACTAGTTTCTGGGTTATAGCAATAGGATTAGTATATCTTCTATACTATACATTTATAGGTTCGAAAAAAATAAATAACAATATACCAGTAGAATAGATATGGATAAGCAAAATTTAAAACCTTATGTTGTTGGCGTAGATATAGGGGGGCAAACCGCTAAGATTGGAGTTGTTGATAGGCAAGGTAAGATAATCAACCAAACAGTTATTGGTTCGCAATATGGAGTTGGCGAGGCTGATAAGTTTATTCAATCGCTAGCCGACGCTATTAGTCAGTTGATTGATGTAAATCAATTAAAAGGAATTGGAATAGGTGCACCATGTGCTAACTATTATAGTGGAATGATTGAGAATGCTGTACATCTTGAGTGGGCTAGATACGAACCTGTTAATGTAGGCGAAAAACTATCAAAGTTACTTAATAATGTTCCTGTATATTTAACTAATGATGCTAATGCTGCTGCAATGGGCGAGATGACCTACGGTGCTGCTAAGGGCATGAAACATTTTATCGAAATTACCCTAGGAACAGGTGTAGGTAGTGGCATTGTAATTAATGGCGAGATATTATACGGTAACGACGGAGTAGCTGGAGAGTTAGGGCATACATATGCTGTTCAGAAGGGGGGGCGTGAGTGTGGCTGTGGCCGTACAGGCTGCCTTGATGCATACGCTACGATTATTGGGGTTGTAAAGACAGCAAAAGAGCTATTAAGAGCAAGTAACGAACCTAGCGAGTTACGCAATTCGGAGTGCGAACTTACATCTTTAGGGGTATTTCAAGCAGCCGAGAGGGGTGATAAGATAGCCATCGAGGTATTCAGATATACAGGCGAATTATTAGGTGAGTGCCTTGCAGGTTTTGCGCATTTCAGTTCGCCAGAGGCATTTATCCTATTTGGAGGATTAGCAAGGGCACATAAATTTATGCTTCCTGCAATAGAGGAGAGTATGAATCGTGCTCTTATACCATCGTTAAAGGGTAAAATAAAGGTTATAACCAGCATACTAGCTGACAGTGATGCCGCAATATTAGGTGCGAGTGCTTTAGGGTGGTAAACTAATTGAAAGATATAAAAATGGCTTGTACGCACCTTTGTGATACAAGCCATTTTTATGTTAAAGGTTAATAATGATTCCTTCTATGGTAATCTAAACGAAACATTATGAAACAGAAATTTACAATTTTAGCCATCTACCTATTTTTGCCTTTTTGGTTAATGGCGCAAGAACATACAATAAATATTATTCCTAAACCACACTCTATTACTATGGGGAGTGGTGTGTTTAATATAGATAGAGATGTTATTATATATCACACAGAGGGTTTAGAGTTTGAGACAGATTTATTAGCTAGCTTAATGAGGTTAAAAAGTAGGGTTATTACTAAAAATGAGCAACCTAAAGGGCGATTTATTCTCTTAACGATTGATAGTTCACTTAAAAAACAATTAGGTAACGAGGGTTATACGCTAAAAATTAAAAGTGATAATGTACAATTGGTCGCTGCCTCGAATAGTGGTGTACTATATGGTGTGCAGTCGTTACGTCAAATGTTACCAGCCGAGCTAGAGCGAAAAAAGATTGATAGAAACATTAAACTGTCTCTTCCAGCGGTTGAGATAAGCGATAAACCAAAATTCTCGTGGCGTGGTTATATGAAAGATGTGAGTCGTACTTTTTACAGTGTCGATGTGATTAAAAAGTATCTTGATATAATGTCGTTATATAAGATAAATATCTTTCATTGGCACTTAACCGACGATCAAGGGTGGCGCATTGAGATTAAGGGTTACCCCGAATTGACTTCTGAAATAACAACCACTTTCCACCATAGCGAGAATCAACCTAAAGAACGAAGTGGATACTACACACAGGAAGATATTAAAGAGGTTGTGCAATATGCCAAACAACGAGGAATAACAATTGTTCCTGAGATAGATGTACCTGGTCATAGTTGGCCAACACTACTTGTTTATCCTAATTTAGCTGTAAATAAGAATTTCTCGCCAGCCTATATATTTCCGTTTTTAGCATCGTGGGGACATTGGGGTGTTCAGTTTACTCAAAATACACTTGATCCTACTAACGAGGAAGTATATACATTTTTAGATGGGGTATTTGAAGAGATTGCTGCGCTATTCCCTGGCGAATATATACACTTTGGAGGCGACGAGGTGATGCACCATCTATGGGAACGTGAGCCACACGTTAAAGAGTATATGGCGAAGCACAATATGCAGGGGTTTGCTGATTTGCAAAACTATTTTGTTACTCGTGTAAGCGATATTATCGAATCGAAAGGTAAAAAACCAATCGGTTGGAATGATATACTAGCTGCTCCCGATGATTTGCCACGTAAAAGTGTTATTATGTGCTGGTTAGGCTCTAATGCGGTGAAACAAGCTGCAAGTAATCGATTCTATTCTGTTGCTACACCAACCTATCCGATGTATTTTGATATAGCTCAAAACGAACGTAACGACGGTACAATGGCAGATTTAAATTATGGGCATATAAATGATATTAAGAGTGTTTACCTCTATAATCCCTTGGAGGGTCTCTCGAATCAAGAGGCTAGCTACCTGTTAGGGGTACAAGCTAATATGTGGAGTGCAGTAGCTCAAGAGGTGAAAGATATGAATGTTCAAAATTTCCCTAGGCTTATTGCTCTCTCAGAGGCTGGTTGGACTGAACCAGCTACAAGAAATTTTGAAGCCTTTAAATCAAGACTACAAAGCACATATAAACGACTAGACGAACTAAAGGTTGATTATTATCGTGACGGCGGCTATATAACTAACCTTTGGACTCCACAAATGATAAGCGAAAATTATACCCCTATCGAATACAACGTTACAAATAAAGTATATGCAAATGGCAGGGTAGTAGTTGGGTTTTTCTTTACCAAGGGTGCGAACTTTCTTGAGATTGAGAGTGTGGAATTACTAGAGAATGGTAAAATTATATCAAAAGATGCTCACTATGGCTTAGCCGACAAACAACGAGGAATAACAAAACCTAGATCTTACTTTTATAATCTAAAAATAGATAAATATAATAAACGAGCAAAGTACACTATTCGTGCAACAGTACGTGGGCATAAAGGGGTAGATTCTTATGGGAATTTCACTTTTAATCTCTCGCCTTACACACCTTTTGAACGGGTTGAAAAACCGTAAAATATACACTACATTATAACGCAATAAATTTTTTTTAATATTTCCCAAAAAAATTATTGCGTTAATTATTTGAAAATCAATACAGTAAACTACTATTGTTGATTTAGTATAAAAATATTTTTACTACTAAGTATTGCATAGTACATAATTTTATATTATATTTGCAGAAAATAAATATTAAATAAATTAAACTAGTGTATTATGAAGAGGAGTATAATGGTAAATATCTCGGGATTAGCATTCGCAATAGACGACGATGCATACGAGTTACTCTATGCCTATCTAGAAGAGATTGAGCATCGTTTAAGGTCTCAGGGCGAAGATCTTGAAGTTATGCAGGATATTGAGT
>CAYJHM010000135.1:0-5964 GCA_964369935.1 uncultured Rikenellaceae bacterium | reverse complement strand
TTTTTTGTTATTTTAAGTTTAGGAACGATGCTCCGAAACGGCTAAATGCCTCACGCTCTAGCTCCTCTCTAACAGAAGGGTGAGCGATGTTTATAAGAGCTCTAGCTCTTTGTGCATACGACTTACAACGTAACTCAGCTACTCCATACTCGGTAACAATGTTCTGGATAATGTAACGGCTTGTTGTTACACCAGCTCCAGGAGTAAGGAATGGGGTAATCTTCGACTTGCCTTTATTCGTCATAGACGATAGAGCAATAAAGTTCATACCACCTGGTGATAGTGTACTACCATACATAAAGTCGTTTTGACCACCAATACCTGAGTAGATACGTGAACCAATCGAATCAGCACATACCTGACCAGATAGATCAACCTCTATTGCTGCATTGATAGAGCGCATCTTTGGGTTTTGAGCTATAACAGCAGGGTTATTTGTGTATGCGCAATCCTTCATCACAAGAGAAGGGTTATTGTGCATAAAGTCGTATAGTTTACGTGTACCTAAAGCAAGTGATCCAACACTCTTACCTGGGAATAAGGTCTTAAGAGAGTTATTTACAACTCCCGACTCGATAAGTGGAACCATCTCCTCTACCATTGCCTCGGTATGGATACCAAGATTCTTGTGCGAAGTAAGAGCACGAAGAACTGCGTTAGGAATACCGCCTACACCAATCTGAAGAGTTGCTCCATCTGGGATATACTCGGCAATATAGTTACCAATCTTCTTATCCTCCTCGCTAGAGTCAAGAGATGGAATCTCAACGATTGGATCATTAACCTCTACAATAGCATCGAACTCAGAGATATGCATCTGCCCATCACCAAATACACGTGGTACATTTGGGTTAATCTGCGCAATAACTACCTTAGCTGCCTCGTAAGCTCCTACTGTAATATCTAACGATACACCCATTGAGCAATAACCGTGCTCGTCTGGCATAGATACATTCATAAGGATAACATCGATTGGGATTAATCCCTCACGGAAAAATGATGGAATCTGGCTCAGCTGACCTGGTATGGCATAACCATAGCCACCAGAGATAGCTGGGCGGATATTGTCTGATACAAATAACGAATGTACAGTAAACGCCTCTTTATACTCCTCTTTAGCATAATCAGTTTTACCAATCACTAGAGCACCCCACATATTAACGCCACGTAGCTCATCTTTACGCTCTAATAGAGCATTAATTAGTGTGTGCGGAGTACAGGTTGTTCCGTGCACATAGACATTATCGCCTGAATTGATTAATTTAACGGCCTCTTGTGCCGTAGTGTAATTTAACATCTTATTAAAAATTTATTATACTATAATATTACTCTTTGTGGTCGGCGTGGAACTGCGCTAGACGTTGCTCTAGTTGCTCGTACTGCTCAGGGAATATTTTCGAAGTACAAGCACGTAAACCATCTTGATAACTTCCCGTAGCAGATAGAGATAGGGCACTTACTCCATAATATATAAGTTTCTCTACTAAATCATCGCTCTTAATTCCTGGATAGCCAATGGTGAAGAAGAATCCATCACTTACCACTTGGTCGTAATCCATATCATATACAATATGGAATCCGTTACGTAGGAATATCTCTTTTAGTACCTTAGCACGACGAGCATACTCCTTGTTTGTCTCAACAAAGTTAAGTTCGCCATCACAAGCAGCCTTGAACATTGCTGCAAGAGCATGCTGAGCAGAGTGAGTAACCCCCGATGATAGTGTATATAGTGCCATATAGACAAACACACGACCAAATTCGCCCATCGAGTAACGCTCGGCTAGAGCTGGATAAGTACGGTTATATAGCTTCTCGCTTATTGCTGTGATAGCTATACGCTGACCTGCGTAGCTGAATATTTTTGAGCCCGAGATAAGCATTACATAATTATCGGTGTATTTAGCAACCGAAGGCTGGAAAGGAGCAGCAAATGGCTGTCCCTTATCGCTGCGGAAATCCATTGCAAGATATGCAAAATCCTCGATAATGATAACATCATACTTATTTGCCATTTCACCTAAAATTTGTAACTCTTCGTCGTTTAGACAAATCCAAGCAGGGTTATTTGGCGATGCATATAGGATAGATGATATATTCCCTTTAGATAAGTAGCTCTCCAACTTAGCACGTAGCTTTTCGCCTCTATATTCGTAAATATCGAATGCCTCATATTTATGACCCATTACTTGATGCTGCTGTTTTTGAACAGAGAACCCTGGATCGATAAATAGGGTAGTGTTCTTAACAGGATCGGTTTGACCGATAACAGTAAATGTTGCATACGAACCTTGCATCGAACCAGTTGTTGCGATACAGCAAGTTTCAGGTATATCAACATCAATAAAAGCCTTGATGAATCGTGAAGCCTCGCGCTTAAGCTCAGGTATAGCATCAATATTTGGATAGATAGATGATACGCCGCTCTCTAATGCAGCAATCTCAGCTTTTATACCCACCTCAGCAGCAGGTAATCCTGGGCTACCCATCTCCATACGTACATATTTCTCGCCAGTGGCTGCCTCAACACGTGAAACAAGACCTACTATTTGACGAATTGTAGCCTTACCAAAGTCGGTAATCCCCATCTCTTTGATGGTTTGATTGATAATTTCCTTATCTATTGGTGTATTATTCATAGTTTGTGTCTATTGTCCCAAAAAGGTGCACTACACCATAATAATATGGTAAGTGCACCCCTTAAAGGTAATTATTTATTATTTTTTTGCACTCTCACGACCTAGAGCAAGTGCTTTAAGGTTCATATCAACTACTGCCTCACCTTTACGAGAGAAGATAGCACGGATACCACCCTCTAATTTTTCGTACTCAATACCTACATACTCAGAAGCAGCACCTAATAGTACTATATTCGCTGCACGAGCAACACTTGCCTCCTTAGCGATAGCATCAATATCAAGAACAATAGCACGAGGGAAATTGTTTAGCTCCTCAAGTACCTTCTCAATCTCTGGATAGTCGGTAATGTTAATAAATGGTGCTGAGTTAGTGATAATCCAGCCATTTGGCGAAAGATACTCAACATATCTAAGTGCCTCCATAGGCTCAAGCGAGATAACGATATCTGCCTTACCTTTAGGAATCAAGTCTGAAGAGATAGGCTCAGAAGAGATACGTAGGTTTGATTGAACATCACCACCACGCTGGCTCATTCCGTGAACCTCTGCCTGCTTTATATTAAGGCCGTCGTTAAGAGCAGCCACTCCAATTACATTTGCAATAGATAGGATACCTTGTCCACCTACGCCTGATAATATTATATCTGACTTCATACGTCTATAATTTTAAAATATAACTACTTCTTTTTACTTCTCTTAAGTGTTTGAATACACTCGCGACGTGGAATAATAACAGATACACCATTATAGTTTATCTCCTCACGTATGATACTCTTCATCTCCTCGTGGTTACGAGCCAATGGCACCACAACACGAATATGCTCAGGCTCAACACCTACACCCTCACATATCTGCTCTATCTTACCTGTACCAGCCGAATCTTGACCTCCTGTCATTCCTGTTGTTAGGTTATCCGAGATGATAATTACAACATTACTCTTTGCGTTTACAGCATCAAGTAAGCCTGTTATACCCGAGTGTGTGAAAGTTGAGTCGCCAATCACTGCAAATGAAGGGAATAATCCTGCATCAGCAGCACCCTTACTCATTGTTATCGAAGCACCCATATCAACCACTGTGTCGATAGCACGGAATGGAGGAAGGAAACCTAAAGTGTAGCAACCTATATCACTGAACACCTTACCAGCAGGGTACTCCTCACGAATAACCTCGTTAAGTGCGTCATACAAATCTCTGTGGCCACAACCAGGGCAAAGAGCAGGAGGACGAACAGCGATTGTGTTGCTCTGTTGGAACTCTTGTGGAAGTTCTCTTCCTAGTGCCTTAGCTACGTGATCAGGATTTAATTCGCCAGCACGTGGTAGCTCGCCAGATAATCTTCCTAGCACTTTTTTGCCACCATCAAGTAGACCACGAAGTTGCTCCTCAACAAATGGCTGACCATCCTCAAGAACCATAACCGAATCACACTCCTCAACCATACGGCTAATTAATGCTTTTGGTAGTGGGTATTGAGAAATTTTAAGAACTGGATACTCGCACTCTTCGCCAGTAAAGTTCTCCATTAAGTAGTTGTGAGCTATTCCACAAGCTATAATACCCATACTTTTGTTCTTGCCATCAGTATAGCTATTAAATTGCGAGCTAGCTGCTATATTTTCAAACTCGTTGTACTCCTCTAGTAGTGTATTATATCTTCCACGAGAGATTGCAGGCATTAATACCCACTGGCGTGGATTTTTTGGTAACGACATCTCGTTCTGTGCCATAATCGGAATTTGATTAACAACGGCACGAGAGTGAGCTAAACGTGTAGTCATACGCACAAGAACAGGGATACCCATCTTCTCTGATAGCTCGAAACCATAAGCAGCCATATCATAAGCCTCTTGTTGGTTTCTTGGCTCTAGCATCGGCATAAATGCAAACTTACCGTAGTAACGAGAGTCTTGCTCGTTCTGCGAAGAGTGCATTGAAGGGTCATCAGCCACAAGAACTAATAATCCACCGTTAGCACCTGTCATACCCGAATTAACAAAAGCATCAGCTGCAACATTTAAACCTACGTGCTTCATACACACAATCGAACGCTTGCCCATATACGACATACCCAAAGCAGCCTCCATAGCTGTCTTCTCGTTAGAGCTCCAGCGGCTCTGAATGTTCCTTTCAGTGGCTAACTTCGACTCCTGAATATATTCAGCTATCTCAGTTGATGGTGTGCCTGGATAGGCGTAAACACCCGATAATCCTGCATCAATCGCCCCTTGAGCAAATGCCTGATTTCCTAATAAAAGAAGTTTTTCCATAAATATTATATCGTTAAATTTGTTTGTTATAGCCATTTCACCCTAAATTGACCGCCAAAAATCAGACAATAAAAACTTAACTGTTTGGGTTTGGTCGAAAAATATGTTACAAAACTAACACTTTAAAATCACATATCCAAATCTTAGCGAATATTTTTTTTAAATGCTAAGTAATCAGTAAGATAAGTTGAAATTTTATATACAAATATAGCCGAGAATGTTAAAAATAAGACACATTTTCGGGCTTAAAATGAGAAATATGTTAAGAATTACACATTGTAAATCAGCCTATTAAATACAAATAATTATAAAAATTCAGGTTACAATTTCATTATTATATTGTTTACTATAAAATAATGCTTATATTTGCATTATTATTATATAATATATAAAGAGTATGAAAGCAATATATCCAGGGAGTTTTGATCCTTTTACGTTGGGGCATCAAGCAATGGTAGATAAGGCATTAAAGATGTTCGATACGGTTGTGATTGCAATAGGAATAAACGATAAAAAAAGTTGTTTAATCCCCTTAGACCGTAGATTAGAGATGATTAACCGCATATATGGAGATAATCCAAATATCGAGGTGGTAAGTTATCGTGGATTAACAGTCGATTACTGTAACGAGAATAATATAGGTGTAATAATTAGGGGGGTGCGTAATTTTTTAGATTTCGAGTATGAGAGATCGATTTCGAATATTAATCATACCTTATCAAATCAGATAGAGACTGTTTTAATAATGACACCGCCCGAGTTGAGCGATATTAGTTCGTCGATGGTGCGTGAGTTACTATTTCACGGTCGTTCGCCTATGCAGTTTCTGCCACGTGAGTTTCACATAGATGACTTTATGTTGTAACGATAATAAAAAGGCTAATTTGCAAAACTGTAGTTCAAGATGGCTTTTCCCGTAAGCACGTCATCTGCGGCACATTCTCTCTCTTACTCGCAAGAGTAATGCACCACAGCTAACGCACTTATGGAAAAAGCGAACACTTTGGGCTGCGTTCAAAACAAAATATTACCCCCATTTTTGAGGTAATTCTCAG
>CAYJHM010000134.1:0-6043 GCA_964369935.1 uncultured Rikenellaceae bacterium | reverse complement strand
TTCCGTCTGCACCACTTACTTTATGGTTCAAGCGTAGCCTTGTAGTTTGTGGGTTTTTAATAAAAAAGTGGCAGAGTCGGGTTGTTCGCTACATAAACAAAACCCATCTAAATTTTTAGAGACCGAAGAGGTGCGAATGGCGAAGGTAGTTAAGCAATTCCCTTATTATCAGATTATTTTTGCCATTCTTATTGTTATCTCTATGATGGTGATTTTGTTTGTACCATCACCAGCTGCCAAAGGGATTGCATTTGCCGTGTCGATGCTTTTTATTGGTTGTATGCTAATCGAGCAGATTTCGCACTCGTCGATTGTTAGTTATTTTGAGGTGTTAAATCGAAAATAATTTGTAACTTCGCACTATTATGCAGCAACAATTATTACATATAGATACAATATCTAAATTCAACCGTATGTTGAATGCCAAGACTATGCACCCTTTGATTGCCGTAGTTGATTTTGCAGATATTGCAGTGTCAATAGAGCAGACACTCATCTCAACAGATTTTTATGCTATTCTGTTAAAAGATTCGTGTCAGGCTACGCTTAAATATGGGCGTAACCGTTATGACTATGACGAGCAGACAATGATTTTTATAGCACCACGACAAGTTATAGGTGTTGATAGTAGTGTTGAGAATAAGCAGGGTAGGGGGCTAGGGCTATTTTTTCACCCCGATTTGCTGAAAGGTACTCATCTTGCAAGTGAAATAAAGTATTATAACTTCTTTTCGTATGAGGTAAGCGAAGCTCTCCATTTAAGTGCCGACGAGCGACGTGTAATTGGCGATTGTGTTGAAAAAATAAATAACGAGATTGTTCGCCCAATCGATAAGCACAGCAGGCGTATTATTGTTTCGAATATTGAGCTACTACTTGATTATTGCCAACGATTCTATGATAGGCAATTTATTACGCGTGAGGTGCTGAATCACGATATTCTATCACGATTCGAGACTTTTCTTGCCGATTATTTTGAGAGTGGTAGTGCTATTGAACAGGGATTACCAAGTGTTAAATATTTAGCCAGTAAACTAAGCTTATCATCAAGCTATATGAGCGATATTATTAAGCGAGAGACAGGTAAAAGCGCAGTCGAGCATATTCAATTATATACAGTAGAGCGGGCGAAAATTGAACTTACATCAACTACTAATAGTGTTGCGCAGATTGCTCATTCACTGGGGTTCGAGTACCCTCAGTACTTCTCTCGTATGTTCAAAAAATTCACGGGGATAACCCCTAGTGAGTATCGAAGTTCGTAAGGGCTCTATTTTGTCTCTTGTAAATTCAGCTTGATTTCCTCTTTAATTACATTTTTGCAATACACTAGGAACTGCTGTTCGTTTGATATTAGCTCTCTTAATTTTGATAAACCTTCAGCGTTTCGTTTTGTTGTTATTGGCATACGTAGGTACCCACCCTCGCCATATTTCCTTTTTATGTGCGATAGAAGTACCTCACAGTGCTCGTCAAGCGACAGTTCGGGTGAAATATTCTCGCTATGGTAAAATGAGCGCAGTATTATCGAGTTTGGTATTATCAATCTATCAGCGCTACTAAGTATTACTCCATAAATCGAACGTGGGTTGCTCTTTGCCGATGCTCTGTGATCTTCTATTGCTTCGGCAATAACCTCAATTTGGTTAGGGGAAAAGTACGAGGTTACAAATTTATCCTCTTTTAACATACGAGCAGATACTAGATGGTGATGCTCCCTCCCTTCGTACAATCCTAGGTCGTGGAACATTGCTGCGGTGTATAGCATATCAATATTTACATCGTAGCTCTCGCACAATTCAACTACACCCTCTATTACTGCTATTATGTGATCCTGTTTGTGTCCTTTATCGAAGTTGTCGTATTGGGGGAGTATATTTTTTTCGAGGTATAGTTTTAGTTCGTGATTTATTCTCTCCATATATTCTAGTGACTATTTGTGTTTCTTGCAACAAAAAAAGAACCCAGTAATTTGAGTTCTTTTTTGTTGCACTCCAATTTGGAGTACCTTTTTCTTCCATGCTATCACATTGTAGCACCTTTAGTAGCGGAGGCAGGACTCGAACCTGCGACCTTTGGGTTATGAGCCCAACGAGCTGCCAACTGCTCCACCCCGCGATTTATAATGCAAAGTTACGTAAAAAAATGCTATTTGCCAAATAAAAATAGCATTTTTTTGAAAGTTTTTTGTTGTTTGTTGGTAACTTATTGATATTCAGCCCCTAATTCGTTCTGATAAACTTTGCGAGTTAGCCTCTTTACTATAAGTATGAACACTCCTGTTAGCAGAAGGTTTAGTACAAGCGATAATATTGATATAATCATTGCTGGGCCTCCAAGCTTGTAGCCCATAGCTATTATTAATATTCCCGCTCCCACTTCACCTCTAGCAAACATACCAATCGATAGTGCGAGCCTCTCGAGTATATTTCTTTCGCGGTAAAAGAATAATGGGAATATTTTTCCGATATTTGAAATAACTGTAACAGCAAGTACGTGCATTATTAGCGTACCCCACTCAGGCATTGGCTGCTGCGAAGTGATTGTGTCGGTTGGATTATTAATCAATCCAAATTTACTTATGAATAGGGGAGTACTGAATCCTACGAGTAGCATAAATAGTAGCGATATGCCATACGATGCCTTTTTTGTTGCTGCGTTTTCGTAGTGTTTAGTTTTTATTATCATGCCTAGTACGAATGCGGGTAGAAGTACTTCGATATGTATCCCAGCATCTGCCCCTAATACCTTAGATGATAGTGTATAAATCACTTCAATTGCTGCCACTATAGATATTGAGTATAGTAGTATTGAAGACCAGTTTTGGTCGAAATTATATTTACCTAATTTCTTCCAACCCACATATAGAAGTAAAGCTATTACTAGAACTACAATTAGTAGTTGCCATTTAACCCCTATAATCATCATCTGTAAGGGTATCATAAGCAGTATAGTGTCTAAATCGTCGAATATAGCCAGTACTTGTGTTTTTTTGTATATCCACTTGTTTTTTAGTCCAGTAGCAGCTAACATAGTGAAAAGAATTCCTGCCGAGGTGGGGGCTGCGAATCTACTTAATAGCAAATTTTCGTTCCAAGCCTGCATATTACCCATATATTCGGGTGGCAGCAGCGACATATAGTATATTGCTACAAACAGCCAAGGGAGTGCAGCTGTTGCCATTGCTATGAAATAATCTTTTTTGTACTCCTTGAGCTTCGATTTATCTATCTCAAATTCGCGACCTACATTTATCATTATATAGGCCAGGGCGGTGAACATTAGTAGGTTTGTTGTTTTCTTCAGAACAGCAAAGTTCATCTCATCTAATGCGTGTGGCACTGTCTGCGAGAGTATTAACCCCACAATCAAAAATGCCGAAAACATTATTACTTTTCTCATATAGCTAATTTTTGGTTCATTTATCCATACATCATATTATATTGATCTACTTCCAGCATTAACTGCACCATAACAGCTGTTTGTTGAAAATTTAATTCTATTATCTGCTCAATTAGCTTGATTAAATTTTCCATTTTTAGGCTACCTGTCTCTAGTTTTACAAGCGACACTTTTATTACCTCCATCTGTTCAGCTGCTACCTTATCTAATCTATCTAGTTCGGTTACTAATTGCCTTATTTGATCTTTATAATTCTTCTTCTGCTCTTCCACGTCGATGTTAAACATCTTTTTTTGTATCTCCTGGAGCGATGTTCCTTTATCTGTTTTTGATATACCAAAACTACTGTTTATTTTAGGTAGCTCTGATAAATTAGATATATTCTTAATTGATATATCCGATGAAATGGTTGGATTTATCAAACTAGTTAAAGATGATGATACCCCTGATGTAGATATATTCATCTCTATTGCCATTTTACTAATAAATTCACCTATCTCAGGCTCAACTAATCTATCATTAAGCGGTATATTGTATCCAATTATTAGCGACAACATACGCATATATTCGTTATATATCGATATGTGCATATGCTTACGATTGTTAAGCTCTGTAATGTAGCTATTTAGTTGTCCACTATATATCTCTTTTGTCTTCTCATCGCACTTAATCCTATTTATCGTTCTAAACAGATTAAGTAACCCCATCTGTGTTTGCTCGATTGTGTTCACCTTTTTTTGTAGCAATATTGATGAAAAGTATATATTATTCACCCTGTCGCGTAACAAAAATTGCTGACGGTCATCTAGCTTAGCTTTTACTGTACTATTGCCACCTACTTTTGCTCCTCCTATCACTATGTTCATAACATTATTACTCTGAGATAACGCTGATGGCGATGATGCTACAGATGTTGTTATTACTTTTTTAGGATAGATTCCTTTGCTAGCATTTAATAGCGAGTAGTGAACCGTTCCATCTATTAGATTCCCTTTTATTATATAATCGCTGTTGGATGTTGCCATACTCCAGCATATAGAAATGTCTAACTTGCGTTGAGCATCTGCCCCAACACAACTCAATAACATTACTATTAATAATAAAATAAATCTCATAATAATAGAGTGTAGGCCAATAAACAGCCTTCTGTTAATAGTTTAACACTGCAAAATTAATGCTTTTTATTTGAAAAACAATAGGGGAGAGGAAAAAATATTCTTAACTCTCCCCACTATTTTACTTAATGTACTCAATACCACCCATATAAGGGATAAGTATTTTTGGTATACGTATTCCGTCCTCAGTTTGGTTATTCTCGATAATAGCTGCCACCATTCGTGGAAGGGCTAACGAGCTACCGTTTAGTGTATGGCAAAGATTTTTGTTTTTGCCATCGCGATAACGTAGTTTTAAGCGGTTAGCTTGGAACGATTCGAAGTTCGATACACTTGATACCTCTAGCCATCTCTCTTGTGCTGCTGAATACACTTCAAAATCGTATGTAAGGGCTGATGTGAAACTCATATCACCACCGCATAGACGAAGAATCCTATAAGGGAGTTCTAGCTCTTTTACTATACCCTCTACGTGTGCTACCATATCCTCAAGGGTCTTATACGACTCCTCGGGTTTCACTATTTGCACTATCTCAACCTTATCGAACTGATGTAAACGATTTAACCCTCTCACATCTTTACCATATGAGCCCGCCTCACGACGAAAGCATAGCGAGTAAGCAGTCATTTTTATTGGAAGCTCGTTTAGCTCCACTATCGAGTCTCTGTATATATTAGTTACAGGAACTTCTGCCGTAGGTATAAGGTATAGATTATCGGCTGTTACGTGATACATCTGACCCTCTTTGTCGGGAAGCTGCCCCGTTCCATAGGCCGATGCCTCGTTTGTAACAACTGGAGGCATTACCTCGAGATATCCTGCTTGCGTGTTCTTATCAAGGAAGTATGCAATAAGGGCGCGCTGAAGCCTAGCTCCAAGCCCTTTATATAGAGGAAATCCTGCGGCTGCCAATTTATTACCAAGCTCCCAATCAATAATATCATATTTTTTAGCTAAATCCCAGTGCGGAGCTGCATTATCAGGCAGAGCAACCTCAAAGTATCCATCTTTGTGTACAATATTATCTTCGGCGCTCTTACCTGTTGGCACCATCTCGCTAGGTATATTTGGTAACGAAATAAGCATCTCGGTTAACTCTTTCTCAGTCTCAGATAATTTTTCGTCTAACATCTTAGCCTGCTCTTTTAGAACAGTGTTACGCTCCTTTAGCTCATCTGCCTCATCTTTTTTACCCTGCTTATATAAAATACCTATCTCTTTTGCTAGGTTATTAAGTTCAGCATTCAGATTATCCATTTCACCTTGGATTGCTTTCCTGTCATCGTCTAGTGTAATTATCGAGTTAAGAGTTGAGATAGCATCTACACCCTTCACTTTCAATCTCTCTGCAACATACTCTGTGTTGTCTCTAATTGTTTTTAATGTTAGCATCTTTAATCTATTTTTTTGTTATAATATTTTGTATTCCGTTAATAAATATATCTATTGTCTCTTCCATCGTACCGTACCATTTGGGGGGGGGGGGGGGGGGGGGGGGGGGGGGGGGGGGGGGGGGGGGGGGGGG
>CAYJHM010000133.1:0-6061 GCA_964369935.1 uncultured Rikenellaceae bacterium | reverse complement strand
AAATTGTTTTTAAAAGCCTACTGTTTTGTAAGTTATACCAATTTTTGATTTTTTTGTCGGACACTAATAATTTGCAACTTTAATAAAGAATTGCTATATTTGTACCCTAATTAATAAAAATTAAATAAAATGAAGAGAGTAGATTTACTATTTATTTTGGTATGTGCAGCAATAATTTTGCCGTTTGTTTTATGTGGTGACGTATATACGTGGTATAAGGATTTTAACTCGACGCACCCTTTCATTATGGCATTTATAAAGTTTGCAATACTAGCCACAATAGGCGAGAGTTTAGGGTTACGTATAAAAAATGGAGTATACAACGAACCTGGATTTGGTTTAGTTTCTCGTTCCATAATATGGGGATTACTAGGTGTATGGATTGCTGCCGCAATGAAATTAATTGCTGTTGGTGCTCCTATTCTTGTCGAGTCGTTCGGTGTAGAGGGAGTTGTTGCCGCAATGAAAGGCGATTTTAGTTATCTTAAACTACTAGGTGCTTTTGCTATCAGTTTATTTATGAATACTACATTTGCACCTGTATTTATGACTATACACAAGATTACTGATACGCACATATTGAAATGTGGAGGCAGCATTAAATCGCTAGTTACACCTATTGCTTTTGGTGAAATAATTTCATCGCTAAATTGGAAAGTACAGTGGGGTTTTGTATTTAAAAAGACTATTCCATTTTTCTGGATTCCTGCTCACACTATAACATTCCTACTTGCACCATCAATGCAGGTACTATTTGCAGCTCTTCTAGGAATAGCCCTTGGAATTTTGCTATCAGTAGCTGCCGTAATGGGAAGAAAATAATAAATATGTAAAACAAAACGTTGTATTATAAGAAAATTATTGCTAAATTTGCAGCGTCGTTGATGAATATTAAATTTAAACTATAAAATTATGCGTAAATTAAAGTTTTTATTGCTAGCAGCAATAGCTGTAATTGCTACAACAGCTATTACAGCACAAATTGTAGAGCCTGTAAAGTGGGAGGCTTCAGTTAAGAAATTAGAGGGTAACGAGTACCTTATTACCTACACAGCAAAGATTGATTCAGGCTGGAGTATTTACGACCTTGGTCCATACGAGGGAGGCCCAATAGCTACTACATTTGTGGTAGATGAGGAGAACGAAGAGAACAACAAGAAAATTCAACTTGTAGGAAAAGTAACTCCTAAAACAACACCTAAGAAAAATCATGATGCTGTATGGGGTATGAAAGTAGGAAAATTTTACGGTACTACCACCTTTACGCAAAAGGTTAAGCTAATTGGTAAAGGTCCAGTTGAGTTTGCAATGATAGTTGAGTGGCAAGCTTGCGACGCTACTAGCTGTATAGCACCAACAGATGAATACTTAACAGTAATTATCAAGTAGATAAATAAACATAATTAGGGGCGACGATAAATTGGGTTTTATCGTCGCTCTTTGTATACTACACTTTGCAGAGCCTATTTGTTATGATTGAAAATAAAAATTTAAAACTATATATGCCCGATGCAGCTAATAGCATGGAGCTACCTCTATCCGAAGGGGGCGTATCGGCAGGATTTCCTTCGCCAGCAGAGGAGTTTCTTGATTTAACTCTAGACCTAAATCGTGAGTTAATAAAAAACCCTGCGGCTACTTTCTACGCTAGGGTTAGTGGCGATTCGATGATTGATGATGGTATAAATGATGGGGACTTATTAGTTATAGACCGCAGCGTTGAACCATATAATAACTGTTTAGCCGTATGCTACATTGATGGGGAGTTTACATTAAAACGGTTTCAAGATAAGGGCAGTTATGGTCTTTTAGTACCTGCAAATAAGAACTATAAACCAATTCGCGTGACCGAGGATAACGAGTTCACCATTTGGGGTGTTGTACGATATGTAATTAAGCGAGTATAGCGAATTAGCCTTGGGAATCACCCGATGTAAGGACATAAAAAGAGGCACGAAATTCGTGCCTCAATTTTTTGATACTTAAGCTTTGGGCTTGATGTATCTTTTCTCTTTAATTCTCGCTTTCTTACCTTTAAGTTCACGGTAGTAGAATATTCTCGCTCTACGAACCTTACCGTACTTATTAACCTCGATTTTCTCGATAGTTGGTAAGTAAAGAGGGAAGATTCTCTCGATACCTACACCCTCAGTAATCTTACGAATAGTGAAGGTTTGAGTGTTTCTACTTCCTTTTCTCTGAATTACAACTCCCCTGAAACTCTGGAAACGCTCTTTGTTACCCTCAATAATCTTGTAAGTAACCGTGATAGTGTCTCCTGCTTTAAAATCAGGGTAACTCTTCTCTGCTACGCCATAAGCATCTGTAGCAAGCTTAATTAAATTTTCCACTTTAAATAAAAATTTTTAAGTTTCGGTACGGAATATTACGGATACCTATTGATAACTAATATGTTACCTTCTCATAAGAGATTCCTATACCCTTTCAGCCTGCAAAGTTAATACAAATATTTTAGAGAAACAAATATTATCTTCTATATTTGCCGCAAATATTCTAATTTTAAGACGCTTAACAAAAAATAGCTTATATATTGCGATAATTTTGATAAAAATAACTATCTTTGCAGGATATTAAAGGTTTAAGTAAAAATATTATATGAACAATAATAGTATTCTTTCCAAGTTAGATGGAATAAAGCAGAGATTTAATGCGCTAAGTGAGGAGATTACCTCACCTGATATTATGAACGATATGAAACGTTATATTCAGGCAAATAAAGAGTATAAAGAGCTATCGCCTATTATCGAGGCTAGTGATAAGTATAGAAATGCACTATCAAATTTAGAGGAGGCGAAGTATATTCTTTCCAACGAAAAAGATGAGGAGATGCGCGAGATGGCTCGTGAGGAGGTTGAGCAACTCGAGCCTGAACTTGAAAAATTGGAGGAGGAGATTAAGTTACTTCTTATCCCAGCCGATCCACAAGATAGTAAAAATGCTATCATGGAGATTCGTGGTGGTTCGGGTGGCGATGAGGCTGCTATTTTTGCTGGTGATCTTTTCCGTATGTACACTCGTTTTTTCGAGCGTATGGGCTGGAAGTACGAGGTAAATAATACTAGCGAGGGCACATCGGGCGGCTACAAAGAGATTGTTCTTAAAGTTATTGGAGATGGTGTTTATGGCTTATTGAAATACGAGTCGGGCGTTCACCGTGTTCAGCGTGTGCCGCAAACCGAGACACAGGGGCGTATCCATACCTCAGCATCATCGGTAGCTGTTCTTCCTGAGGCTGAAGAGTTTGATATAGACCTAAAAATGGAAGATATACGTAAAGATACTTTCTGTGCATCGGGGCCTGGTGGGCAGTCGGTTAATACGACCTATTCAGCAATCCGACTAACACATATCCCTTCGGGAATTGTTGTTCAGTGTCAAGATCAAAAATCGCAGCTTAAAAACTTCGATAAAGCACTTGAAGAGTTACGTACTCGTATATTCAATTTAGAGTATCAAAAATATTTAGATGAGATAGCTGGCCATCGTAAAACAATGGTATCTACGGGCGACCGTTCAGCTAAAATTCGTACCTATAACTATCCACAAGGGCGTGTTACAGATCACCGTATCAACTACACAGGATATAATCTACCTAATGTGATGAATGGGGATATTTTAGATATTATCGAAAAATTACAGTTCGCAGAGAATGCTGAAAGGCTCAAAGCAAGCGAGGAGGAGTAAGATTTAAATAATAAATAGAGATGAACAGTGCTAAATTAACACAACAGATTATTGCTAAAGGAAGTTTCCTTTGTGTGGGGCTTGATAGCGATATTAATAAAATTCCAAAGCATCTATTAAGCGAAAGCGATCCAATTTTTGCTTTTAATAAGGCAATTATCGACGCTACGGCTAAATACACCGTGGCATATAAGCCAAATCTTGCATTTTATGAGGCTTTAGGTGTGGCTGGTTGGGTATCATTTGAAAAAACTGTTAAATACCTAAAAGAGAACTATCCTGATACTCTTATTATTGCCGACGCTAAACGTGGCGATATAGGTAACACTTCCGAGATGTACGCTAAGGCATTTTTTGCTGATTGTGGTGTTGATGCAGTCACCCTGTCGCCATATATGGGTCTTGATACGGTTAAACCGTTTCTTGGTTATGAAGGGAAATGGGCTGTTCTTTTGGCTCTAACATCAAATAGCTCGTCTAGTGATTTCGAGACCGAACCTATGGCCAACGGCGAAGCGTTATATCAAATGGTTCTTCGTAAATCTAAAGATTGGGGGAATGAGGACAACACGATGTTTGTAGTTGGTGCAACAAAGGCGGAGATGTTAGCAGATATTCGTAAAATTGTACCTAATCATTTCCTACTTGTTCCTGGCGTGGGCGCTCAAGGTGGCTCGTTAAGCGAGGTTGCAAAGTACGGCATGAGCTCTAATTGTGGATTGTTAGTAAATTCCTCGAGGGCTATTATTTATGCTGACCAAACCGAGCAGTTTGCTGTTCGTGCAGGTGAGGAGGCAGCTAAGATGCAGGCCGAGATGCAACAACTTATGGAGGGAGTTGTTAAATAACACCTTTTATTGTGATTAAAGGCTGGGCGATATATCCACTACCTACTGAAGGGCAATCAAATGCGTTTGATTGGATGGTGCGTAGTGCCTTAAATTACTCAATAGAACTAGAAATTATATTTGCCGAGAGGTTATCTATAAACGTAAATGGACATGGAGGAGTAACGATTCTGTATAATAACAGAGAGGTTACCCCTCCATCTTTTGTGCTTATGCGTCACTACGACACAAGGCTATCTTACACCTTTGAAGAGATTGGTGTTAGGGTTTTCAACTCAACTACATCAATGAATCTTTCTAGAGATAAGTTTTTAACGCATCTAAAATTAAATGGTTGCAATATACCTACACCTCAAACGTTATTAGGCTGCACATACAACGAAGCTGTAGATAAACTCTCGTTACCTTTCGTGTTTAAATCTACAATGGGAAGTAAGGGCGAAGAGGTCTATCTAATCTCTAACGAAAACGAATTTAATGATGCCGCTACTACGCACCCAAACTACATTGTTCAAAGTTATATAACTAGTAGCTACGGCCGAGATATACGTGTTTGGGTAGTTGGTGATATCGCAGTAGCTGCAACTCTTCGTCAAAATAACTCGTCGTTTAAAAGTAACATTGCTCAAGGTGGAACAGCTACGGGTATCGAGCTAACTGAAACATTGTCTAATTTAGCCGTAAATAGCTGTAAAGCGTTAGATATCGAACTGGCTGGTGTTGATATCCTACTTGGCGATAATAACGGATTTTTAGTGTGCGAAATTAATGGAAATGCTGGATTCCGAGCATTTTCGATTTTTGACGACCAAGTTGATATCCCAAACTATATCTTTAAATACATAGCTCAGGTTATTACTTGTTAATCCTTAAATGAATATTAGCCACTGCAAGCTTTTAAAGCCACCAAAAACAACCTATTTACCCCGCACAGCACAAAGCTTCACAAAATCAACTTAAAGGGCTAAAATCAGCCTAAATACACAATAACAATACAACTAGAAAATTCGTAGTAACAAAACTAGAAATCAAGGCTATCAATCCGCATTTTCGTAAGTGCGCTAGCTGTGGTGCATTGCTCTTGCAAATTACCGCAGGAGCATTACTGTAGGTTTAGGATTGCAAGCAAGAGAATCTGCCTCAGGTGACGTGCTTACAGGAAAGCAATTTTGCATAAGAGGATTAAGAATTAACACTATAAATTGATTGAACTTACAACTTATAGTGTTAATTATTGATTTACAGTAAATTACACTATATTGGCATGATAAAGTAGTATAATTCTGAAAAATCACGCCCAAATAGTATCTACAAACAACGAAACTACAAATAATAACAGTGTTTGATAGTTAAATCTGAATTTTATCTGAATTAACAATAAAAATAAAGAATCAATCTAGAGAAAGGAAAATGTATAAATAATCTTATTTGTGTCAATATATATACATATTGTATGTAATTACTTAAAAAGGGCAAAAGCAAGCAGTCTAGAAGTCGTACAATTATAA
>CAYJHM010000132.1:0-6095 GCA_964369935.1 uncultured Rikenellaceae bacterium | reverse complement strand
TATAACCTCATTCTTCATTTTATACTAATATTGACCCCACAAATGTAGCTATTTTTAATAAAAAATAAAAATTTTTTTAGAAAATATATGGTAGATTTTAAACTAAGCTTGTTATATGTAATAAAGAAACAGATAATATGAGAACAAATAACGATATAGAGAAAGCGATAAGAACTTCGGAATTGGCAAGTAAGATAGTTAAACGAATTACTGAGAGTGACGATGAGGTAATTATGAGTGAGTATCCAGCAGAACTTTTTAATAGTAAACATGAAAGTGAAATTTCGCAAAAAGTGTATGCCCTTGATAAAGATAGGGTGGTGGCGAGGTTATTAACCGATATAAGAAAGCGTCAAAAAAGGCAGAGGCTAAAGATTTTAACTCTATCTACATCGGTAGCTGCAGCAGTGATAGCTATCTCGTTTCTTGTGTGGCAAACTCCATCCGAGCAGGTAGAGATGAAACCTTCAAAGCCAATAGCATCTACTGAAATTTTTGAACCTACCTTAATTCTTGCTAGTGGTAAGCAGTTGTCTGTTGAGGAGGTGTTAGCCGAGCAGCAAGTAGAGGGGTATACATTACAAAAAGATGAAACAGGAGCAATTTCATATGAGAGGTTACCTAGTCAAGTGGAACAAGAGACATATAATACTATGGTTGTTCCAGCTAAATATAAATCAACAGTAATTTTAAGCGATGGAACAGAGGTGACAATAAATGCTTGTTCATCGTTAAAATATCCTGTGGTTTTTAATGGTGACACACGAGAGGTTGAGGTAAATGGTGAGGCATACTTTAAAGTAAAAAAGATGGATAAGCCTTTTATCGTCAGAAATAGGGGGACTAAGATAAAAGTATATGGAACGGAGTTTAATGTAAATGAGTATAATGATGATATTGAGGTTGTACTAGTTACAGGGGCGGTAGGAGTTTCGGCGGTTGATTCTAACAAAGAGGTAATGCTTAAACCAAATCAAAAATTAGTTTGTAGTTCAGATATGAAAAGGAACGCACTAACGGTTGTAGACGCAAAAAAATATCTTGGGTGGCTTAGTGGTGATTTTGATTATCGTCATCGCCCACTCTCGGAGCTACTTCGTGATCTGTCTCGATGGTATGATATTGATTTTACTGCAACAACGAATATAAACAATAAGGTTATTTCGTTCTATGCGCCTAGAGCAAGCGAATTAGAGGATATATTTAATTTAATAACAAGAACAGTAGGTTTAACTTTTATAAATGAAGGAGGAGGAGAATATAGAATAGTAGAATAAGACTAGAAGGAGTTGAGGGGTAGGATGTACAAGGTGCGACTACTTTAATAAAATGTAAATATTTATTTAAACTAATCAAATTTAGTAGTATGAACAAAAAATTACTAGAATTTAAAAATTTTAAAAAATGGGGTGGGCACCTATTAATAGCTATTATGCTGTTGGCCTCGCCATTTACGCTCAGTGCTAGTGGCACATCGGTTGCGCAATTGCTGGGAAAAAAAATTAGTGTGAAGATTGAAAATTCATCAATCGAATCAATCCTTGTTGCTATATGCAAGGAGGCAAATTTAAAATATATGGCAGATAGCCATATCGAATTAGGAGGCTCTAATACTTATTCGCTTACAGTTGTGAATGAGAGTGCTAAGCATGCACTTGATATGCTGTTTAATAACACATCGTATACTTACGAGGCTCAAAATGGTGGTATCGTAATTGTCGAGCGTCCCGAGCCAATTAAAATTGCGCAACCTACCGAGCCGCAAAAGTTATCTATCAATGGTATTGTACTCGACAATAAGAGAGAGCCTATTGCAGGAGCTACTGTTATTCTTGTGGGTACAAATGATGGTTCGATAACTGATAGTGAGGGTAAGTTTATGCTTAGTGCACCTATTGGTAGTAAAATTGCAGTATCTTGTGTTGGTTTTGTTGAGCAAGAGGTTGAGCTAACTGGTACTAATCCAGTAATTGTGCTAGAGGTAGATGCAATGCAGGTTGATGAGGTTGTTGTTAATGGTGTATTTACCCGTAAGGCAAACACATTTACAGGAGCGGTTACTACTCTTACAAAAGAGGAGCTTAAGAGGGTAGGTAACTCGAATGTTATGCAGGCACTAAAGAATCTTGACCCATCTATTATGTTTATCGATAATATGGAGTTTGGTTCTGACCCTAACAGTATGCCTGAGATGTTCCTACGTGGTAAGTCGAGTATTAGTATCGAAGATACTGATCTGCGTGCAACATATCAGAGTGATCCTAATGCCCCACTATTTATATTAGATGGTTTTGAAGTGTCGTTACAAACTATTATGGACCTAGATATGAATAGGGTTGAGAGTATGACTATCCTTAAGGATGCAGGAGCAAAGGCTATTTATGGTTCTAAGGCGGCTAATGGTGTAATTGTAATCGAAACAAAGCGTAATACAGATGGTAGTTTACGTGTTACTTATGATGGTAGTGTTGAGATTCAGGCTCCAGATTTATCATCATACAACCTTACAAATGCAGCCGAGAAGTTAGATGTTGAGCTAGCTAATGGTATGTTTACCGACAGTAATGGTAACGAAACTCTTGAACTTAATCGTTTATATAACCAAAAGCGTACATTTGTAGAGTCGGGTATTGATACAGACTGGTTATCTAAGCCTCTTCAGTTAGGTGTAGGTACAAAACACGGTATCTCGCTTGAGTTGGGTGATGGCGCACTAAGAAGTGTTATTAATCTATCTTACAACAATGTTAAAGGTGTTATGAAGGGGTCTGATAGAACAAACCTTTCAGGTGCTATCAACTTAACATATCGTCATCAGAAGTTTATGTTTAGAAATCAATTAACTATTACTAATAATGTATCTAATGATTCGGCCTATGGTAGTTTTAGTGAGTATGCAAGTCTAAACCCTTACTACACACCATACGATAGCGAAGGTAATGTTCTTCAAAATATTATCCCAATTATTGAGGGTTTTTCGGGTCAAAGTGTTACGGTAGCTGATTGGTATGGTGATATTAATTATGAGGCTAACCCGCTTTATAACGCCGAGCTTAATACAATGCTTAGAAATACATATTTCGAGGTGACCAACAATTTCGAGACAGAGTATAATGTATTAAATAATCTAAAACTAATAGCTACTATTGGTATAACAGAGAATAACAGCAGAAGGGATACATTTTACCCATCAGATCACCTTAAATTTTCGAACTATTCAGGAGATGATGCACTACGTAAAGGAAGTTATAGCCTACAAAATGGTAATATGAGTAACTTAAGCGGTCGTTTTACTATCAGCTACAATAAAGAAATCTTACCGGGGCACTATCTTTATACTAATGCAGGTGCAGATATGTCGAGCAGGCAATCATTAACTAATATTGTTAATGCCGAAGGTTTCCCTAGTGAGTATATGACAGATATTATGTTTGCACGTCAATATGTTGAGAACTCTAAGCCAACGGGAACCGAGGCAACAACACGTGATGTTGGTTACTTCTTATCGGCAAACTACTCGTACGACGAGCGTATAAATCTTGATGCTACTTTCCGTCAAAATGCTTCAAGTATGTATGGTGCTGATAGCCGTTGGGGTGCGTTCTGGAGTACAGGTATCTCGTGGAATATACATAACGAGGATTGGATTGATAAGAGTATTTTCAGTAACTTACGTGTTCGTGCAAGTATTGGTTCAACAGGTTCGCAGAGTTCAGCTGCATATAATGCAATTGCTACATATAGCTACTTCCTTGACCGTGACTATGGCGGATTAGTTGGAACACAACTTATGTCGATGGAGAATCCTGATTTACAGTGGCAACAGAAGAACGATCTAAATTTTGGTCTTGACCTTAATATAATGGGTAGATTCTCTCTTACATTTGATGCTTATCGCAGTGTAACAAACAATGCCGTAAACCCACTTACTCTTGCTCCATCAACAGGATTTTCAAGTGTAAATGAGAATGTTGGTAGTATTAAGAATATTGGAATTGATGCTCGTATATCTTACACCGTGTGGCAACGTCCAAACGACAGAGCATTCTTCTCAGTGTTTGCAGCAGCTTCTCACAATAAGAATACACTTCAAGATATTTCGGATGCAATGAAGGCGTATAACGACGAGCAAAATGTGCTAGCCTCATCAGGTGTGGACGAGAATGGTAATCCAGTAATTGCGCCACTATCTAAATTCTACGATGGTGTATCTATGGATGCTATTTGGGCTATGCAGTCACTAGGTATTGACCCTGCTAACGGTAACGAACTATTTTTAGCCGTAGATGGTAATGGTAATAGCTACAAAACATATAATTATAATGGTTCGCAGCAGGTTATTTGTGGTGATGCACTTCCTAAAATAAATGGTAATGTTGGTTTTAACTTCGAGTATAAAGGTGTTTCGTTAAGTGCTACTTGTACCTATAAATGGGGAGGTCAGATGTATAACAGTACACTAGTAAGTAAGGTAGAGAATGCTAACATGAAGGGTAATGTTGACCGTAGAATTTACACTGATCGCTGGCGCGAGGCGGGTGATATATCTCCATATAAGAAGATTCAAAAGGTAACTTATACCGATGCAAGTAATATGCGTATTGCCGAGCAGACAGGTCCAACATCACGTTTTGTGCAGGACAGAAACGAGCTAAGCATTGCATCTATCCGTATTGGATATGATTTCTATAATTTTGCCTTTGTTGAGAAGTTAGGTGTAGAGCGTATTAGACTTGCAATTAATATGAATGATGTAGCTGTATTATCTACTATTAAGGTTGAAAGAGGAACAGCTTACCCATTTGCAAGAACGTTTAATGGTTCGTTATCAATAACATTCTAATCTGTTGATTATTAATTTATAATAAAAAAAAGAGTATGAAACGTATTATATATATATTAGTACTAGCAGCTTTAACTCTCTCTTCTTGTCAAGATTGGCTTGATGTACAGCCAAAAACTGAGATTAAGAAAGATAAGTTGTTTGAACAAGAAATTGGATTTCAAAATGCCTTAATAGGTTCGTATATCCTTTTAGGTGATCGTTACCTATATGGTAAAAATCTATCGGTTGGATTTGTTGAGGTTATAGCACATCAATACGAGGTAATTGAGAATGGTGGTTATACTTCAATGTATGATCATAACTATAATGCAATATCAAGTACAATAGATCCTATTTGGTCGCGTAGTTATAGGGTTATATCTAACCTGAATGCCATTATTGCCGAGGCAGACCTTAAGCGTGGTACGGTGTTAAATCCAACATCTTATGCTGTAATTAAGGGTGAGGCTTTAGCCCTACGAGCATTCCTTCACTTCGACCTACTTCGTCTATTTGGTTGGGGTAATCTTGCTAAGGATGACAGTAGTAACAGTAAAAAGTTGATTCCTTATGTTGTTAATTATAGCAAAAAGCTAACTAAACAATCAACACAAGCAGAGGTTATCGAGGCGTTATATAAAGACCTAGATGAGGCGATTGAGCTTTTGACAGATTACGATCCGTTTTCAAATAGTGCTAAACCAGATGATTACTTCGTTGAGGAAGAGGACCTGTTCTATGCTTCACGTAAAAATCGTATGAATTTATATGCTGCAATGGCTGTTAGGGCTCGTTTATCATTGTGGGTAGCCGATTATGAGAAGGCATACGAGGATTTTGATGCACTTATCAAAAGAGGTGTTGCTTCGTTTGGGGATCCTGATAGAAATATTTATGTAGAGGATGATAAGACCGATTATAAATTATCAAGCGAGCATATTTTCTATATTGATGTATATAAATTGTATGAGGGCGAGTCTACTAGCGGAGCAGACGGTATTCGTCCTATGTTCGAGCAGTATGAAATAAAGAGTGGATTTAATGTATCTCAAAATAATAAGTACTTCTACCACACCGAAGAGGTTGCTAAGGAGATTTTTGAATTTGAGACTGTTGGTCGTTCTGATTTTAGATATGATGGCATGTACGAGAAGTTAAATTCGCTAGCACCAGAGAACTGGACATTCTTAAAGTTCTACGAGGGTAATGAGCACGGTTCAGCATCGTTTGGGCGTGTTCCTTTGATAAAGCTTTCAGAGATATATTACGG
>CAYJHM010000131.1:0-6104 GCA_964369935.1 uncultured Rikenellaceae bacterium | reverse complement strand
AGGCAAAACGTATACATTGGATAATTGACAATAGCCCTGCAAGATAGGCTAATTCACAAAAATAAAATATCCCCAACTGGGCTTAATTGCCTAGTGGGGATATTTTGTAATCATAGTTTTATTGGTAGCCGATATTTTGTGTTAAATGTGGATTATGTTCTATCTGCGACTGTGGTATTGGAAGCAATTTGAGATGATCCTCCCACTGCGCTTTATCTTCGATTGTAGCAAAAACATCTTCTACAATACCCCAACGTATAATATCAACCCAACGGTGACAATCCTCGGCAAACAGCTCAACACGACGTTCGTGCCTCATTGCCTCGGTTAATTGAGTCTTGTCCAGCCCCGTAGCTAGAGGCGCAAGCCCTGAACGTTGGCGCACCATATCTAAATCATCGGTAGCCTCGTCTAACTTATTAAGATTTATATAAGCCTCGGCACGGATAAGGTGCTGCTCGGCTATACGGAACAACTTATGCGACTCGTCTTTCGACACATCATTTGGGTTATAGTTAAGCCTGTATTTAGCCATAACAATCTTACCTTTGAAAGTTCCACTTGCAATCTCTCTAGTCCACGCCTCTTTGCGTTTGTCTCCTGCCTCGAAAGAGTTTAGCAGCCCGTCACGCAATTGACCATAAGTCCCTGTTGATGAAGCAAAATAACGCCCTACATTGGTATATCCATTAAACCAGTGGTTATCTGGCGAGTTTGAGTAAGAGAGGTGGAATACTGTATTAGGGCTACTGTAAAGAAAAGCTATCGCTGGGTCGCATAACTCGGCTCCCGACTCGTTAATAACCTTAGTTGCCATCTCAGCAGCTGCCGTCCAATTCTCTTGATAAATATAGATACGAGAGAGTAACGCACGTACCGAGTGAACATTCACATACATTGGGCCATTGCTATCATAATTTTTTAACTTAGCCTCTACTTCAAGTAACTCTGATACTATATTTGAAAATATTGTTGCTCTTGGTGTTCTTGCCTCATCTTTTGATATATCCACATCTGAAGATGTGATGTATGGTGCATCGCCAAATAACAGTGTAATATACATATGGCATAATGCTCTTAAGAAGATTGCATCCGAGGTATACTTATCGTACTCTTGCTGAGTGATAATACCTGGTTCCATTGTATTTAACCCATCAATAAAGGCGTTACAAGCGTAGATATACTGATAACCGTATGTCCACGGATAATCGATATACAAACTTAGTGCATTATATGTATTTGTGTACATATGGGTGAACGACGAACTATTATGAATAAAGTCATCCGAGTAACATCCAACATGTACAGGTATGCCATAAGTGATACAGCTATTAACCGAGGCCTCGGCATATAGCCCAATATAAGCACGCTCTACCTGAGATGCATCTGAATATATGGTTCCGGGAGTAAACTCCTCAATTGGCGGATCTATCGTTAGGAACGATGAACAGCTGTATGTAAGAGCGGCAACAATACCAACCGCTTTTATATTAACGAAATTACGTTTCATATTTAAATCTATTTTTATAATTTATAATGTTACATTCAATCCTATCACAAACGACTTCAATGGTGGCACCGCGGTATAAGAGGTTTCAGGATCATAACCAAAGTAATTGGTTACTGTAAATAGGTTTTGTGCCGAAAAATAGAACCTTAAACTCTTTAATCTCATCCTCTCGGCTACGACAGCAGGAAGGGTATACGAGAAGTTAAGGTTTTTTAGTCGCAGGAACGAACCCGTGGTTATCATAGCATCAGATAAGCGGTAATTATAAACATAAGCCGAATATGCTTCACTTGATGATACAGCCGTAAGACCTGGTCTTGTAGCTGTTGGGTTATCTGGTGTCCACGCCTCCTCGTACATCGCAGTAGGAACATTATCATATCCATATCCTACGGGGTAAGGGTAGGCGTATTGGTAACCAATAACGTGTGGGCGGTTGGTGTACTGGAAAAATACACCTAGCTCGAATCCTTTATATGTGAACGTATTATTAATACCTCCGTAGTAGTCGGGATCTTCATCGTAGGGTAAAAATCCACGATCGGCAGTGGTAATTAGACCATCACCACTTGTATCAACAAACTGTGGGATACCTGTTTCAGGGTCTATCTTATCGAATGTGTATAGAAGGTTATGAACCGTTAATGATTCGCCCACCTTGTAAGTATCATCATAAGCTGAACCCTCTAGCCCTGGAAATTCGAGTACTACATTTCTAGGAATAGTTAAATTAATATCTGTTGTCCATTTAAAATCATTGGTACGTATATTAACAGTGTTAATCGACATCTCGAAACCTCTATTCTCTACAAGCGCATTAAGATTGGCTTGATATGATGTAAATCCAGACTGCGAAGGTACAGGATAACTAACAAGTTGATTATTTGAACGATTTAAATAGAATGCCGTTTCGAAATATATCGTATTATTAAACAGTGCAGTTTCAAGTCCTACTTCAAATGCTCTCTTCTCTTCCCACTCGTACAGATTGTTACCTAGCGAGGCAGGAGCATAACCGCTAACCCCCTCATAGTAAACAGTATGGGCAGCACCTTGATGCCAGTGATTACTTAAATTATATGTTGTAAGATAGTTATAATCACCAATCTGATCGTTTCCTGTTAATCCATAACTAGCACGCAATTTACTGAATGATAACCACTTCAAGTTCTTTGCAAAATTTTCGTTCGATAATATCCAACCTCCAGCAACACTCCAGAAATTACCAAACTGACTACCAGGGGCAAAACGTGTTGAACCCTCACGGCGAACATTAATATTTAGTAGATATTTATCTTTATAATCTAGCCCCGCACGAAGAAACAGCGATGTACTACGATACTGACTTAACGAAGATGTATTATTACTTGAACGATCCGCCGCCGAGTGATTATCCATCATTGCAGCAGTTGGGAAATCATAAAAATAGATACCAGCCCCCTTATTATCTATCGACTCGATAGTTGCCCCTGCAAGAACATTAAGATTTAACTCTTTAGCTACAGTATTTTCGTAGGTAAGCTGTGGCTCAACATTATACTGTGTGCGTTTATCGTTATTCACTATATTGTAGTTTGTGTATCCATAATCTAATAGTGGATTTAATCCACCATCTAATAGCTTATCCGACTGATCGGTGAATACATTTGAGTAACCTGAATTTAACCTAAATGTGAATTTTTCAGCAAAATCATACTCTAGATTCATAGACGCAAGGAAAGTGTACATCATAGTTGTTCCTATATCGTATAGGTTAGATAGTGGAGCATCGAACCCATCATCGTTAGGAATCCAGTAAACACTGCCATCTTCGTTACGTGTAGGCATATTTGGTGCTAAGTTCAGATAGGCATAAGCAACATCACCTGTACTGTGACTATTAAGTACATTATAGCTAACTGTCCCATCAACCCTGAAACGGTCATTATCCGACTTGTGGTTAAGCCTTAACTTGCCGTTCACCTTCATAAATTTGTCGCTGTCTGTATTAAAAGCAATCGAACTAGAGTTACTAACACCCGAACTGAAAATAAACTGAGTGTCGCTATTTCCTCCACTTGCGGTAAATTGCAAATTGTAGTTCTGCGATGGTGTGCCTAGCACCTCTTCAAACCAATTGGTACTATGATTATGTTTCCACTCTAGGACATCAATAGCGTTTCCAACAGTCATCTCTACATTATCCGCGGCAAAAGCTTCGGTACGCATTTTTAGATAATCTTCGGTTGAAAGCATCTCTACATTCGAGTGTGCCATACTAATACCTCTATCAAAATTAAAGCTCACTTTGGTAGGGCCAGCCTCGCCACGCTTGGTAACGATTATCACCACACCATTCGACCCACGAGTACCGTAGATGGCAGTAGCGTCGGCATCTTTAAGTACACTAATACTCTCAATATCGTTAGGGTTAAGTGTAGAGAGAGGGTCGATATACGATATTTGACCACTGTTTCCATACCCTATATCCGAAACATCGAAAGGTACACCATCGATTATATATAGAGGTGCTGTTTCCGAGTTAAACGAACTTCTACCACGTATTATCACCTCGAAAGGAGCACCCGGCACACCCGATGTTTGTGTTACCATAACCCCCGCATATCTACCTTGTAGAGCCTCCATTGGACTACTTATTATCGGCTGTTTAGATATCTCCTCACTCTTAATAGATACAACATTACCTGTTGTTTTCTCTTTAAACTGCTTCTGGTAGCCTAGAACAACTAACGCATCGATTGCCATATTAGATTCGAACATTCGAATTGTAATATTCTCTTTCTCAATACCTAAACTAATCAGTTGATCTTTGTAACCTAGATAACTAACAATAAGCATCGTATTTTCGAATAAATCATCATACGATTTAAGTGTAAACCTACCCCTTGCATCTGTTATTGCACCATCATCGGTACCATCGATAATAACAGTAGCACCAACAAGAGGTTTTCCTGTACGGGAATCTACCACTACACCCTTAATTTCTTCGCTTGCATCGCTTGCAAAAGCGGGATTTTGCACCCCATAAATTGTTAGAAAGAACAAGGATATAATAATACTCCTCAACACACAACTCCTTCCTACCCATTGTAACATACTTCTCATAAATTTATATTTTTTTGATTTAGATAATAGTAAAATAATCTTTCTTACTTTTCGAGTACAAAGTTACGGCTGTAAAATTTATTGCCCAATACCGAAATTCAGGTAATTTTTAACCTGAGTTATGGATACAAATTTTAGTGAAAAGAAAAATCGCCCATCATCTAATAAAATTATTAAATGATGGGCGATTTAGTATGTTATATGAGTATATTACTCGGCTAGTACCTCAAGAATCTTGATAGCTGCTGTTGCTATCGCTGTTCCAGGACCAAATATTGCTGCTGCTCCATTAGCATATAGATAATCATAATCTTGGAATGGGATAACACCACCAACGATTACTACAATATCCTCGCGACCTAGACGCTTAAGCTCGGCTATAACCTGCGGAACAAGTGTTTTATGACCTGCCGCCAATGATGATACACCAATAACGTGAACATCATTCTCTACAGCCTGCTTAACAGCCTCCTCAGGTGTTTGGAATAGTGGTCCCATATCAACATCGAACCCTATATCAGCGTAACCAGTAGCTACAACCTTAGCACCCCTATCGTGACCATCCTGACCTAACTTAGCAATCATAATACGTGGCTGACGACCTTCGCTCTTAGCAAACTCCTCGCACATTCTCTTAGCTTTAGCAAAACTCTCGTCGCCTTGCACCTCAGACGAATAAACACCCGAGATAGAGCGAATAACAGCCGAGTAGCGACCTACAATCTCCTCGCAAGCATCAGAAATTTCGCCTAGTGACGCACGAACCTTTGCTGCTGCTACAGCTAATTCAAGAAGATTACCTTGCTTGCTCTTAACACACTCAGTAATAGCAGCCAATGCAGCCTTAACCGCAGCCTCATCACGTGACGCACGAAGAGCCTCAAGACGCTCGATTTGAGATATACGTACCGCTGTATTATCAACATCAAGAATATCAATCGGATCCTCCTTCTCTAGACGGTACTTATTAAGACCTACGATAACATCGTTATTCGAGTCGATACGTGCCTGCTTACGTGCAGCAGCCTCCTCGATACGCATCTTAGGAATACCTGTCTCGATAGCTTTAGCCATTCCGCCTAACGACTCTACCTCTTCGATAAGAGCCCACGCCTTCTCTGCAATCTCGCGAGTTAAGCTCTCAACATAGTACGAGCCAGCCCATGGATCAACACTACGACAGATAGCTGTCTCCTCTTGAAGATAAATTTGTGTGTTACGTGCAATACGAGCCGAGAAATCGGTAGGTAGAGCAATCGCCTCGTCAAGAGCATTAGTGTGTAGCGACTGAGTATGACCAAGAGCCGAAGCAAGAGCCTCGATAGCTGTACGTCCAACATTATTGAATGGATCCTGCTCGGTAAGCGACCAACCAGAAGTTTGACTATGTGTACGAAGAGCTAACGACTTAGGGTTTTTAGGGTTAAAACGCTTAACAATCTTAGCCCATAATAGACGTGCAGCACGCATCTTAGCAATCTCCATAAAG
>CAYJHM010000130.1:0-6125 GCA_964369935.1 uncultured Rikenellaceae bacterium | reverse complement strand
TACACCTTCGAGCCCCATCGCTTATGGTGATTACAATATGATTTCAACGGTTATACGTAACCTTTTGAATAATGCTATTAAGTACTCGAATATTGGAGGAGAGGTAACAATTAAGGTATTATCTCTTAACGATTCGCAGTGGAGAGTAACCATAGCTGATAATGGTATAGGTATGACCTCTCGTGAGCTTGGTATGATATTCAAGCTAAATGGGGGCTCAACAACGGGTACAGCAGGCGAGCGAGGCAGTGGTATAGGTCTAATAATAACAAAAGAGATGATTAGTATGAACGGGGGCATAATCGAAATATCTAGTACCCCAAAAGTAGGAACATCAATATCATTCACAACATCCAAAGGAGTATGCAGATAGTAAGAACAATTATAGTAGAAGACCACTTCTTAGTAAGAATTGGCTTAAAAAATACATTTCAAACCCAGCACAACAATATGCTGGTTGATGTGGTTGGCGAGGCAGGGACGATTAGCGAATTTTATGAATTAATCGAATCAGGTATCGAGGCCGATTTAGTTCTCCTCGATATTCATCTCCCTGATGGCACAGGAGTTGAGATTGCTCACTATATCAACAAAAATTCTATCAACCTTAAAATTTTAGCCCTATCAGCCGAAAACTCGATTACTATGATCGAGCAGGTGGTAGCAGCAAAAGTAGGGGGATTTATTAGCAAGAGTTGTTCGGCCGATGTATTATTCTCTGCAATTGATAGCGTTATGAACAATATCGAGTATTATGGCAAAGATATCGCTGCCTTGCTTCATAATGTAAGGATAGCAAATATAGAATTAGACGACACATATTTCACACCTAAAGAGCTAGAGGTGTTAAAATTAGCTGCCGAGGGATTCTACTCAAAAGAGATAGGTTCGAAGCTCTCGATTAGTGCAAAAACTGTAAGTGTGCACAAAACTAATATATTCAAAAAATTAGGTATCAATAACTCTGTTGAATTGGTAAAGTATGCCATACGGATGGGTTTTGTGAAGGCTTAAACTAAGTTTTCACCCCCACTTCCGAGGGAGATTCCCTAAATGCAAATCGCCTGATTTACGACGTGTTAAAATAATTAGGCTATTGTTGTTTGATGTGTAGCAGCAAATCTGCTACAACAAAGGTACTTCCTCCTACAAATATTGTATCGCAAGATTCTGCTTGCTCTAATGCCCTACTATAACCATCTGCCACACTAGAATAACACTCGCCATCTAACCCTAGCTTTCTAGCTTCGGCTAACAGTTCGCTGCTACACATTGCCCTAGGATTCTCAGCCATTACATATATATATTGCGCAGATTTGGGTAATAGTTCAAGTATCTCGTTCACCTCTTTATCTGCCATCACTCCAAACACAATAAATAGCCTACCTTCGGTTATGGTTGCTAACTGCCTAGCAACCTGCTTAACACCTGCATAGTTATGGCCAGTATCGCAAATCACCCTTGGCTGATCAAATAGAGTTTGCCAGCGCCCCTCGAAATTCATATTTTCACACACTCTGTTCACGCCCAATTTAAGATGATTAATCGAAATATTTAAACCTGCCTTTACTAACTCTTCGTAAGCAGCCACAAGTGTAACAATATTCTTATGCTGACAACTACCTTTCAGCCCCATATTAAGATAATACGCCCCTCCATTTAGTTCCACCTCACCATTCAAATCGTTAGATGTAACACTAAACCTATCCTCGGCAAAAACAATATCAGCATTTAAATTCATAGCAATAGTTTCAAAAACTTTATCGCTAGCATCATCTCGTTCGCCTATAACCACAGGTGTATATGGTTTTATTATGCCCCCTTTTTGATAGGCAATATCCTGAAGAGTATCTCCTAAGAGTGATCTATGATCATACGACACATTGGTTATAATAGACAATATAGGATTGATAATATTTGTCGAATCGGTTAATCCTCCTACTCCAGTTTCGATAATAGCAATATCAACCTCACCCCTTTTAAAAGCATAAAAGGCTAGTGCTGTTGTAATCTCGAAAAATGAGGGATGATGATTATCTACTATATCTTCGACCTCTGAAACAAAATCAGCAACCACATCAGTATCAACCATCTCGCCATTAATACGGACACGCTCGCGATAATCGCAAAGGTGAGGCGAGGTGTAACAACCTACCCGATAACCAGACTCGATAAGTACCGAACTCAACATATTAGCAATCGAACCCTTGCCATTTGTTCCTGCAATATGTATAGTTAAATAACTATTTTGCGGATTAGACAACCGATTAACTAACTTCTCAATACCCTCAAGAGTTGGCTTAAATGCAGAAGTACCCACACGCTGAAACATAGGCACCGACATAATTTTATTTAACGCATCACTATAAAGCATAATTACTTTTTTTTGCTTGAATCATTCTTGGCTTATCATTCAAATCATTTCTCGAAACTATATCACAGAAACCCATCTCGCTAAGCATCTCACAACACTCGCTCTCAAACAGTTCATGAATCTCGAAATATAGACTTCCTCCCATCACTAATATATCTTTAGCCACCTCGGCTATCCTACGATAGAATATTAACGGATTACTATCCTCAACAAAAAGTGCAGTGTGAGGTTCGTGATTAATAACATTTAAACACATTTCAGAGTGCTCGCTAAGGGGTATGTATGGCGGATTACTTACCACAATATCGTATTGCCCATTTGGTTTTGATGTTAATATATCCATTATACTCAGCGATACGTTACCACCTAGCTCTAAATTATTTGTATTGGCTATTGCAAGTGCCTCGCTTGATATATCAACACCCTCAACCTGCGAGCCCTCAAGCTCTAATGAGAGGGTAACAGCAATAGCCCCACTACCAACACCAATATCTAAAATACGCAGAGGTTTATTGCTTGCCTTATGATTACTGCAAATCCAATGAACCAACTCTTCGGTCTCGCCACGAGGGGTCAAGACTGAACTATTAACCTTAAAGGGACGATTATAAAAGTAACTAAAACCAACAATCTGACTTATTGGCTTATAATCTCGTATTTCAGACAATATCCCCTCTAATCGGAGCGTATCAACCTCAATCTCATTATCTGTTTGATAATAATCAACACCCCATATATCGCTTAAAAGAGTGCGTGATGCACTAACAGCTTCACGTGTGCCATAAATTGGCTCTAACTCTGCCTTTAATATTTCAAGTAACTCGTAAACTTTCATATAACTAAAAAATCACTTTAAATAGTCGCAAAACTCTACCAACCACAAATATAAACGATGTGTATCCTATAATTTTCAACCAATGTTCAAGCGATAAAGGTGTAACCCTAAACATATCGCCACCAAAAGTAACAATAGCAATCTGCCCAACAACAATAAGAAGTGCAACCACCACAAAACTACTATTTACAGATAAATTGAATATCTTATTTTTACTATTCGATAAGAATCCGTTTGCATTAAATATATTCCAAAACTGCATCATAACAAAAGCACTAAAGAATATTGTCATACCGTACACTGGTTCGAAATTAGACTCTACATAATTAAGTAAAAACATTAGTACAACAAGCTGTATAGCAGCCATCACCAATATTCCACTGTTGATACGTGGAGATAGAATAAAATCTCTCTTTGCTCGTGGCTTATCCCTCATCACCCCCCTACTAGGTGGTAGTGATGCTAGTGCCGCTGCCGCCAGAGTATCCATAATTAAATTAACCCACAACATCTGCGTAATGGTTAGTGGCACTTCTCGCCCGAATATGCTACCAACTATAACAATAGTAAGAGCCAACACATTAATCGTTAATTGGAAAAACAGAAATCGTTGAATATTCTTATACAGCGAACGCCCCCACATAACCGCCGTAGCGATAGAGCTAAACGAATCGTCGATAAGAGTAATATCGCTAGCCTCTTTTGCTACACTTGTACCTGTTCCCATAGATAGGCCTACATGCGCAGCATTAAGGGCTGGAGCATCGTTTGTCCCATCACCAGTAACAGCTACTACCTCTCCTCTGCGTTGTAGTAACTCAACTAAACGCTGTTTATCTTGCGGACGAGCCCTTGATATAATCTTTAACTCAGCCACTCTCTCATAAGCAACACTATCACTAAGTGCCTCGAACTCAACACCAGTAATCTGATTCTGCTTACTATCAGTTTCATCGCTCCACATACCTATCTGACGAGCTATCTCGGTTGCTGTTGCTTGGGTATCGCCAGTCACAATTTTAACATCGATACCGGCACGATGAACCTCCTCAATAGCTCCTTTAACATCGCCACGCACTGGATCGGAGATAGCAACCACACCCATCAGGGTAAAACCACCTACTACTAAGTCATCGTTACACTCGTTATCATTAGCATCTACCCTCTTATATGCAAATGCAAGTGTACGCTGTGCTCGCTGCTGCTGCGACAGCAGATAACTCTCCACACTACCCATATAATCGGCAATCTCTACAACACTACCTTTAGTGTCGATAGATGAACATTTTGACAGAATAACCTCAGGAGCACCTTTTATATAGATAACTCGCCCTAAATGAGACGAATCTATCATAGTAGCCATATACTTGTTCTTTGTAGAAAAAGCAATTTTATCAACCACCTCAGCCTTATCACGTATAGGAGCATAATCAACCCCCAGCTTATCGAGCCATAAAATAAGCGATGCCTCGGTAGGGTTACCTATACTCTTTATTTCTGGTGACGTTCTATCAAGGTGAGCAGTAGAGTTTATTGCAATAGCCTCGGCAATAGCTCCCCATCTATCACTATCAATAGGGTTATTAACATCATCAAGTGAGAAAAATAGAGTATCAGATATCTGCATTCTGTTCTGCGTTAATGTTCCTGTTTTATCGGTACATATAACCGTTATCGCACCCATTGTCTCCGAGGCGTGCATCTTACGAACAAGGTTATTTGTTTTCAACATCCTGCGCATATTAAGAGCTAGGCTTAAAGTTACACTCATAGGTAACCCCTCGGGAACAGCCACAACAATTAATGTTACAGCAATCATAAAATAGTTAAGAATATCATTAGCCAACTCAAGATTAATCCAACTTGATAGCTCCCATACATTAACACCAATGGCATAACCAAAGGTAAATATAAATATTACCGATAATGCTAACCAGATACCCCACCCCATTTTAGGAAGTAACTTAATACTCTCTTCTCTTTTACGAATAATTGCCACTGCATCAGCAAAAATGGTAAGCCATAACCTACCTAGAAGGATTATAAGCGAGATAAGCACACCTAACAACATCATTTTCTGCTTTGGTGGGTAATCTACACCTACCTGCGTGCCTTTAATGAATAGTATCACAAAAAGCGAGAACGAGAATATCGAACCTACAACACTAATTAAACGTGCTAACTTATCTAACTGGAGAGTTAAAGGGGTCTTTTCCTCTGACTGTTTAGTTGCCAATCTTGCCACCTTACCAAACTCGGTAGTATCGCCCACTTTTAATACAACCATCAAACAGCTACCCTCAAGCACTGTCGAACCTCGTAGCACCATATTTGCTGGATAAGTTGCCTCTTCTGTTATATCTGCTAAATTATGACTCTTAGCTGTTAATGGCTCGCCCGTTAGGCTCGATTCGTCAACCATACACGATACCGACTCGTGCAGCTCACCATCTGCTGGCACTTCATCACCAGCCTCGAGCAGCACAATATCTCCTACTACAATCTCACGTTTAGATACCTCAATAACTCGACCATCACGAATCACCCGTACGGGCACCTCATCGCCCATCACATTAAGAATATCAAACTTACGAGCAGCATCCCACTCGAACCAAAAACTGATAGTAGTAGCCAATAAAACAGCCACACCTACACCTATTACCTCAGTAAAATCGTTATGGATAAATGCAATAATCAACGATAAAAACAGAGCAAACAGCAATATTTTTATCATTGGATCTTCAAACTTTTCTAGATATAATCTCCATGCCGAGACCTTTTCGCTAGGTGTTAATATATTCTCACCAAACTGCTCCCGACTCTCTTTAACCTCTTCGGAAGAGAGCCCTTGTTTAATATCTTTTTTCATACGTTTATAATTTGTTTCTCAGTTGTCGTATGTAACTCAGACACAAA
>CAYJHM010000129.1:0-6127 GCA_964369935.1 uncultured Rikenellaceae bacterium | reverse complement strand
AAGTCAATTTAAAAATAAAATATTATAGTATGAAAAAACATATTTTAATTGCAGCAATAGCTTTTGTTACACTCTTGGGCGGTTCGTGTAGTAATTTCCTATCATACACGCCAAGAAATACAAAAGTTGTGTCAACGATAGAGGATTATCGTGATATAATGGGTAGCTTTATGCACCATGTTAAAACCCCGAACCGACGTCAGAAACCAGTTTTTGGATTGGGAGCTTTTATGTATCCTGATTTAGATATTTCTGGAATTGTATCTCTGTACTCAGACGAGGGTACCCTTAGTAGAGAAAGTTACTATTATGATGACGAAAAAGGCGAGTTTAACACAGCAGGAATACAGTTATTGTCATGGTCAAATACATCAACATCATCATATCTATGGAACAGTAACTACGGTTTTATGGGTCCTATCAATCTTATAATCGATGGAGTTACCGAGGCTGTTGGCGACGATGAGGACCTACGTAACTACGTAAAAGGTGAGGCGTTATTGTGGAGAGCATACAGTTATTATAAACTACTTCAATTTTTCTCGCCATATAAGAACAATGAGGTAGGAATACCTATACATCTCGAGTCGGTTGAGGATATTGGAACTGCTATGCCTGCACGTAAAACACAAACAGAGTGTTTTGCACAAATAATAGCAGATTGTAATGCAGCCTTAGAGCTACTGAAAATTACTCCTTCAAATACCTGGAATTTCTTCTATCGCGAGGATTTAGCAAACTCGATGTTGGCAAGTATCTACACATGGAAAGCTATGTCGGGAGCTGCTGAGAGTAGTGATTGGCAAAATGCCTACGATTGTGCGGAGAAAGCAATAGGCGAACGAAAACTCACTAGCGATCCTACTGTGCTTCAAGCAATATTCGATTACAGTACAACAGGAATGTATAATACGTTAGCTGGTAATGACGAGAATTTACTTCGTATAGTTGATGGTAACTACGGACAAATTTTGAACTTCTCATACACCTATAACTCTTCAAACTTCCTTGATAAAGGGTATTTAGAGTCTATTTATAATATGTATGACGATAACGATATACGTAAGAATATATACTTCACCAATGATGGAACTACTTTTAATAAGTACAATATGACAGCAAGTGGAGGGGTAATATCTTTCTTCCGTTTAGCTGAGATGGTACTAATACAGGCTGAGGCGAAGGCTCGTTTAGGTTCAGAGTCTGAGGCCAGGGCAATACTTAATGAGTTCCGCAATGCTCGTTATCAAGGTGCTACTGTAACCGAATCGGCAAGTGTTATAGATGATATTATACTAGAGCGCAGATTAGAGTTCTACAACGAACATGATTATAGATGGTTAGATATGAAACGTACAGGTGTAGAGGTTCATAGAGTTATATCGGGTAAGAATTACAACCTTAAATCAGATGATTTTAGATACACATTCCCTGTGCCATCATCCGAGCTATCTTCGAATCACAATATAACTCAAGCACCAGGTTGGGAGAATATTCTAGTTCAGTAGTAATTGTATTGTAATTATATCAAAAATAAAAAGTTATGAAACGAATAAATAAACATATTTGCTTAGCTCTCATGGCAATAATCGCTATCGGTTGTTCGCCAGATAAGTACGAGTCGCTAAACGATAATACAATTTTAGATGTTACTAAAATTGTTAGTGCACGCATAATTCCTAACCATAACCAGCTAATTGCCGACGGGAAAGCTATTTATGATTTGCGTCCATACCTATACTTCGAGTCTGGTACCTCTGTGCCCGATTATCGTGTTACCGATGATATGGTGGAGTATAAAACAGCAAGCGGCAAAACACTAACACGTTATTACTCTACCGATGATGCTTCGCTTATTGGTACAACGCAAGAGGTTACGATGCAACTTAAAGGTACCGACATAATTTCAGAACCAATATCATTTAAAATTGTTGCTCCTCCTACCGCCAGCGAGACAACAAAGAAGGTGATTCCTATTGTGTTCCATATTGTACAAACTAACGATGATATAACAATGTACGAGGGAGCTTATGATGCAGATCTTATTAACCTCTTGTTAGAGAAGCTTAATAATCTGTATAATGGTTCGATATCTGAAAACCCTGTTGGTGTTAATAGTGGTATCGAATTCAAGGCAGCAATGTATGCACCTAATGGCTCGATGCTTAGAGAGCCAGGTATTAATAGGGTAGTGGTTGATGAAGTTCTACCTGTTGATAGCGATAACACCGAGATATATAAATTTATTGAAACTGCCAATATCGATTGGAGCGGTGAAGATTATTTAAACGTGTGGTTAATATCTGATAGAAATGAGAGGGTGTCTAAATTCTCGAAAGATATAGTAACTAACTGCCTACCTATGTACTATAATGCTGGTGTTGATGTGGCTACACTTCCAGAAGGTTTAACCCTTACCGAGTATGATGGTACAACACCTCTAACGGTGGCTAATAGTGGTGTGATTTATAAACTACAATCTCTCTTCTCGGTCGATCGTTCGTTTGGTTCAAGTGGTACTCCATCATTTAACGATCTTAGTTACTATATTGGTCGTTATATGGGACTTCTACCTACATATAGCTACTCCGACACAGCAGGTGATGACTTCTGCGACGATACAATCGACTACGATGGTGATAAGGATTGGCCTTATAAGAGGATAGATACAACCTACTATTTTAAGTCGGAGAATATAATGGACGATGCAACGGGTTTGCATGTTTCAATTTCAAAAGATCAGGTTAAGCGTGCTCGCTGGATACTAGATAACTCGCCAGATCGTGCAGCTTGGAAATCAGATTTTGCATTTACAGGCAAATAATAATTATGGGGCGATTCGCAATTTAGAGTCGCCCCTTTTATGTTAAAACGTATTAAAAGAGTAGCGGTATGCAGATGAAAAAATGCTATTGGGATAATAAAACTCTCGAATTAACGATACAAAAAATGAGGTAATACCTAAAATAGGAAGACAGATATACTTATATATTAAAATTATAGTAAATTTAATTTAATTCAAATGAAGAGATTGTGTAGTGCACTAACAATAGTATTATTGTTATGCGGTTCGACGCTTCTGTATGGGCAGTCGAAGAGAGGCGATTTATCGTCTAAAGTTAATGTGTTTATAGGCACTGAAGGGGTAGGGCACACATATCCTGGAGCTACAACACCTTTCGGAATGGTTCAACTAAGTCCAGATACTCGCCGTGATGGATGGTCGGCATGTTCGGGATATCAATATCAGGATACTCTTTTCTATGGTTTTTCGCACACTCATCTTTCGGGTACTGGAGGTGCCGATTTAGCAGATATACTTGTGTTGCCTTTAACCGAGAAGATAGCAATTAGTAACGATATGCGTGTAGAGGCACTAAAGGAGAGCGAAAAGGCTGAACCAGGCTACTACACTATTAATCTAATTAACTGTGTTAAGTGCGAACTGACGGCCACTCAGCGATGCGGTGTACATAGATATAATTTCCCTAAGAGCGACGGTAAATTTATCTATTTCGATCTACGTCATACCGTGCGTGGAAACGAGTCGATACCAACATCTATTATAGAGAAGGTGTCGGACTATGAGATAAGAGGAATGCGTATATCTACTGGTTGGAGCGAGAATAACCAAATTTATTTCGTTGCTCGTTTCTCGTCGCCTATCAAGGGTGTTGAAATTGGTGAACGTGACGGAGCAGCTGTTGCATTTGTAGAGTTTGAAAAGGGTAAGAAGAGTGTCGAAGCTATGGTAGGCATATCGGGTGTTGATTACGATGGTGCTATTGGTAACCTAGAGGCCGAGATTGCAAATAAACGTTTTAACGATATAAGAAAAGAGGCTCGCTCGATGTGGAATAACGAACTGTCAAGGGTAACAGTAGAGGGGGGCGATAATACTCAAAATACTATCTTCTACACATCACTTTATCACACTATGGTGTGCCCAAATGTCTTTAGTGATGTTGATGGCAGATACCGTGGAATGGATGGTAAAGTGTACGAGTCGCAAAAGACTCAGTATCATACCTTCTCGCTATGGGATACGTTCCGTGCTGTTCACCCTCTATTTAATATCGTGTTCCCTGATCGTTCGGCGGATATGATTAGTTCGTTAATTGATAAAGGGCTACAAGCAGGAATACTTCCTAAGTGGGAGCTATGGGGCTGCGATACTGATTGTATGATTGGTAATCATGCTATCTCTGTTATCGCAGAGGCTATGATGATGGATATGGAGGGCTTCGACTATGAAGAGGCTTATGATTTATGCAAAAAAACACAACTATCTGGTCGTGATAATATTGATATGTATGAAAAGTATGGTTATATACCAATGGATAGAAACGGAAAGAAGAGTGTTTCGAAAACCCTAGAGATGGCATATAACGACTACTGTTTAGCTATGATGGCTAAGAAATTGGGGTACGTGGGTGATTATGAGATATTCCTTAAACGTTCGAAGAACTACACTAATCTTTTTAATTCGGATAAGGGTTTCTTCACAGGAAGAGCTCGCAACCGTACATTCGACAAAAAATTCCATCCACGCGATATGGGTGAAGAGTTTACCGAAGCCACACCATGGCAATATCTTCACTTTGTTCCGCACGATATTAAAGGGCTAACAAATCTTATGGGTGGAAGAGATATGCTAAAGAAGTCGCTTGACGATTTGATTAATGCCGATACTCTTATTGTTGGTAAGATACTTCCAGATATGACTGGTAGAATTGGGCAGTATGCTCATGGTAACGAACCTAGCCATGGAACCCTATTCCTATACAACGCATCATCTACACCATGGCAAACAGGTGTATTTACACGTATGGTCTTAGATAAAATGTATAGTAATACTCAAAAAGGGTTATGTGGTAACGACGACTGTGGGCAAATGTCGGCTTGGTATGTATGGACAGCAATGGGATTATATCCTATGTCGCCAATCAATAACGAACTGCAAATTACAACTCCTATATTCCGCCATTCGTCTATTAAGCTAGCTGATGGTAAAAGTTTTTCTGTTCGTTGTGTGGGCGATATGAAAAATCCATACATTAACAAAATAACCCTTAATGGTAAGGAGATAGATCGAAATTATATCACTTACCAAGAGGTTATGGCAGGTGGAGAGATGGTTTTCGAATTGTCGGCAACACCAAATAAACTACGTGCAACTAATAATAATGCTTACGGGCAATCGGCAACCGAGGAGTATATTACATCAACACCTTTCTTAGTGACACCTACCGTGTTTTATGAAAATACACAAGCTGTCGAGCTGATTAGTCGTTCGAATGGTGCAACAATATACTATACTACCGATGGAACTAAACCAACAAGAGAGAGTAAAATGTATAATGGCTCGTTTAATATCAATCAAACTACTTTAATCCGTGCTATTGCATATCTTCCGAAGTTAGGATTGAGTGGTGAGATGAACGAAACAGTTACGAAAATTGATTGGTTTGAGGGTGTAGAATCGATAGGGCATGCTAAGAATGGGCTTAACTACTCGTATTACGAGGGGAATATCGAAAAGTGTTCGGATATGCTTCGAATGAAACCTGTAAGCACAGGCATAGCTAAAAATACTCACCTTGGAAGTGGTGATATTGCAAAGCGCAAAGAGCATTGGGGTATAATATATAAAGGCTGGTTAAAGATTGATATCGAGGAGGTGTATCGTATAATATCGTTCTCTGATGATGGACTAGTGGTATATATCGATGGTGAAGAGGTTATTAATAACGATGGTAGCCATAGTTACACTTTCGCTGATGCTTATGTGCCATTAAAAAAGGGGTATCACTCATTAGAGGTGCGATATTTTCAGGGTACTCACGGTGCCGGTCTTCAGTTTGGTATAACTGGTAGCAAGGTGAACAGTTGGATGACTATGCCAAGTAAGTGGGTATTTGTTAAAGACGAACAATCAAAATAGGCTAATTCGCAAGAGTATATATAGTTAAAATCACTAAAAACCTGAGTTTTGGATAAGAAATAGTTTAAGTTATTAATAATTAAGCTAATAAATATCACCAACAGACTTTTTTTAGTGTAGTTCAGTTACAGTGCGTTATTGTAAAAGCGAAGCGGAGCGCACTTTATGTGCGTGAGCATCGTA
>CAYJHM010000128.1:0-6149 GCA_964369935.1 uncultured Rikenellaceae bacterium | reverse complement strand
TAAGAATAATACAATAGAGCAGGTGATAGAGACTCTTTCGCTGTTAGATAGTCAGGTTGAATATATTAAGACAGAAAGGGGGTATATTATTAGATAGAGGAAATATACTATGTAAAGTAGAGGCCTACAAAGACCCCTACCAAGTAATTAAAGATTAGAAATGTACCGCTTATGGCTGCAACCATATATGGTGCGATACAATTAACTATTCAAATTCAAAGTTATGCAAAAAATGTTAGACTACAAAATTTATTTACACCTTCTAAGAGGTGTAACGCTATGTCTGCTGCTTATTGGTATAGGGGGAGTGGCTCCTAATTATGCTATTGCCAATAACCTAGTTGAAGATAGTAGCGTGAGTACTACTCTAGTGCAGCAACAGCTAGAGAAGAAAATTTCTATTTCGTTAGAGCGTAGCACTGTTCGTCAAGTTCTGTATAAAATTCAGCAGGAGAGTGATATAACAATAGCTATTTTAAACGATGAGATAGACAAATTACCTAGAATTGATTTCAGTGTGTCAAATCTAGAGGTTCGTAAAGTGTTAGATAGATTACTTAACGACACCCCATATATTTATAAGAGTAGCGGAACTGGTGTAGCTATTAGTAAGCGTAGCGAGATACCAACGCAAGCTCAGCCGCAAGATACAAAAATTACAGTTAATGGTAAGATTGTAGATGAGGATGGAAAGCCAATTATCGGTGCAACAGTTATGGTTGTAGGTACCTCGGCAGGTGCTATTACAGACGATACTGGAGGCTTTACTATCACCACTGAACTTGGAAGTAAGATTGAAGTTAGTTTTGTAGGAATGTTAACAAAAATTGTAGAGGTAACCCGAAGAGAAGGTGTTTTAACTATCGAAATGGAGAAAGATGTTGAAGCAATGGACGATGTTACAGTTGTAGGTGGTGGTTACTTTTCGAAAACTAGATACAGTTCAACAAGTTCGCACGTAAAGGTTCAAGGAGAGGATTTAAGAAAGGTTGGTTCGTTAAATATGCTAACAGCAATATCGGTATTCGACCCGTCGGTGCGTACAGTGCCAAATGATAGCTATGGTTCAGACCCTAATAGAGTACCTGAAATTACTATACGTGGAGAGAATGGTATAGATTTACGTACTAGTGCCGATGATTCGCGTACTAATCCAAACTCGCCAATGTATATTCTTGATGGTTTAGAGGTGTCGGCAGAGCGTGTTTATGACCTTGATATGAATAGGATTGAGCAATTTTATATCCTTAAAGATGCTGCAGCAACATCACTATATGGTTCGCGTGGGGCAAATGGTGTAATTGTTATCGAAACTAAGCGTCCGAAGGCTGGTGAGGTAAAAATTACAGTGAATGCAAACTACAACGTGTCGGTTCCTGATTTGCGTGATTATAATCTAATGAACGCAGAAGAGAAGCTAGAGTACGAGCGTTTAGCTGGTGTATATGTAGCAGGTTGGTTAGTAGGTTCAACACAAGACGAACTTGATTTTGAGTATAACGAGAAACTAAAAGAGATAGAGCGAGGTGTTGATACTTATTGGTTATCGCAACCACTTAGAACATCAATCAACCAGCGTTATAATATGTTTATCGAGGGTGGTGATAACAGTTTTAGATATGGTATCGACCTAAAATATGATAATGATAAGGGTGTAATGATTGGCTCGGGTCGTGAGAAGGTTGGAGCAACATTTAACTTTAACTATAATATTGGCCGTAAGTTTTATATCATAAACGATTTAACTGTTAATGATGTAGTGGCAGAAAATTCGCCTTATGGTTCGTTTGCAAACTTTGCTGAGCAGAACCCTTACGAGAGAATGTATGATTCGGAGACAGGTGATATGGTTCGCCGTTTTGACTACAATAACGAGGTGAATCCTATGGTTAATGCGATACTTCCTAATACTGATTTCGATAGATATACCGAGATTCAAAATAACCTTAATCTTGATTGGAGAATAAGTCCTAAGTTTAGGGTTAATGGTAGGTTAGGTATCACTAAGAAGTTAGCAAATTCGGAACTTTATCGTTCGCCATTCTCAACAGAGTTTGATACCGTAATAGATAGTGAAGACAAAGGTAGCTATACCTCGTCAAAAGAGAACTCGTTAAATCTGGATGGAACATTAACTGGTTCATATAACACAATATTCAAAAATGATATAAGCCTTAGCGTGGGGGTAGGTAGTAACTTTACAACCTCTAGCATTAATGGTGATGGATATACCGTAACAGGATTCTTAAATGATAACCTAAATTTCCCTGAGTTTGCTCAACAATATAAAGAGAACTCAAAACCAACAGGGGTGTACGACGAGTCGAAAATGATAGGTTTCTTTACCAATGTCAATGTTGGTTATGCTAACCGTTATTTCGTTGATGCATCGTTCCGTACAGATGGCTCGAGTAGATTTGGTAAGGATTCTCGTTTTGCACCTTTCTGGAGTGTGGGAGCAGCGTGGAACTTAGACCGCGAGAAGTGGTGGAAAGGCGACGGATATATGAAGCTACGTGGTAGTGTTGGTAGCATGGGTAGCGTAAACTTTAGTGCTTCGCAGGCTATTACTCAATATTACTACTCGTCTGATTACGAATATAATGGTTACTATGGTGCAATACTTTCGGGATATGGTAATCCTGCTCTAAGATGGCAGAATACACTTCAGTATAACCTAGGTTTAGATATGAGTATACTGACAAACCTTATCACCCTTAATGTAGATGCTTATATTAAAGAGACACAGAACCTACTATTACCTATCGATGTGGCTCCTTCAACAGGATTTTCTTCGTACACCGAGAATATGGGTTCGGTAGAGAATAAGGGTATTGATGCACGTTTAAGATTTAACCTGATTCAAGATAACACACGTGATTTATTTTGGAATGTTACACTAGCAGTTTCGTCGAACAAGAATAAGATAAAGAATTTATCTAATGCTCTTCAGGCGATAAATCAAGAGGCTACCGAGAATGCTACGCAGTCGGAAGTGGTTCGTCAGTATCAGGTTGGTTACTCGCAAAGTGCTCTTTGGGTTGTTCAGTCGATGGGTATTGATCCAGCAACGGGTAACGAGATATATGTTAAAAAGAATGGCGATTTAACATTCACTTATGATGCAGCCGATAAGATTCAGGTTGGGGATACTAACCCATCTCTTCAAGGGTCGTTCCAGTCGAACTTAACATATAGAGGCTTTAATCTTTACTGTGTGTTTGCTTACGAATTTGGTGCTGAGATATATAACTCGACACTAGCCTCTAAGGTTGAAGGAGCATCGCCTAGCTATAATGCAGATAAGCGAGTACTTTACGATCGTTGGACCGAGCCAGGTGACGTAGCAATGTTCCGTCGTATCGACGATACATCTACCACCTATCCAACAACACGTCTTGTACAGAAAAACGATTTCTTTAGACTTCAATCTCTTTCGCTATCTTACGATGTGCCAACAGAGTACCTAAAGAATACCTTTATTGAAAGATGTAAGTTTACAATAAATGCAACTGACTTATTTAGAATATCTACAGTGAAGATTGAGCGTGGAACAATATATCCTTATGCACAAACTATAACAGGTGGAGTTAATATAACATTCTAATTTTAAGATATATGTAACTTTCTTAACCGTAAAACATTAAGAAGTTAAATGTTATCATAAACAACAAATTATAGACTTATGAAATATATTAAGATTTTATCAATATTACTATGTGTGCTTGCTACCTCTACTTCTTGCAATAAGTGGTTAGATGTGAAACTTAACAACATAGTAAACGAAGATGACCTCTTTACAACCGAGCAGGGCTACCAAGAGGCTCTTGCAGGAGTGTATGCCTCGATGGCGCAGAGCAGTATGTATGGAGGAACATTAAGTATGGAGTATTTAGATTTATATGCAAGATACTATGGTGCAACATCAACTGCAAGTAAGTATGCAGAGCATTTAGTATATAACTATACCGATGCAGCTGTTGAAGGTGTGCATCTATCTATGTGGAGAAACCTTTATAGTGGTATTAGTGGTGCTAATAATATTATCCGTTTCGCTGATAACGATACAGAGGTGTTGAGCAGTGCTGAGAAGAATCAAATCAAGGGCGAGGCAGTAGCTCTACGCGCTTTTTTACACTTTGATGTTATTCGCCTATTCTGTTCGGACGTTAAATTAAACCCTAAAGAGGCTGGTATCCCATACAACAAAGTGTTTGGCGTATCATTACCACCGCAATATACAGTTGAGGAGTGCGTGCAACTTGTTCTTAACGATTTAAACGAGGCAGAGCAATTATTAGATGGTGACCCAATCAAAACTACTGCCCCTTATATGTTAGATAACAAAAATGATGCTGATAAGTTCGTTGCTAGAATGAATTACTATGCTGTTAAGGCTATGAAGGCACGTTTGTATCTTATGCGTGGCGATAATGTTAATGCTTTAAAGTATGCAAAAGAGGTTATCGAGTCGGGTCAGTTTCAATTATTAGATTTTTCTGATATAGATAGAGCTGAGGCAGAGACAGATATGTTATTCTCTGATGAACATATATTCTCGCTTCGTAATGGTAAACTGCAAGATGCAGTAAAGGCTCTTTTTGTATCTTCAACAACAGACGGTGTTACTACTATTGCACCACTATCATTTAGCGACTACTCGGTAATGTACGACTCGAACAACGACGATATGCGTTATGTTAAGTGGTTCAATGTAGGTGGCGATTATAAGTTTATGAAGTATTTAGCTGAAAATACCGATTTCTTCTTTAGTAAAGTGCCAATGATTACACTTTCGGAGATGTACCTAATTTGTGCTGAGGCAACATTTAATACAGATATTGACGAGTCGTTAGGCTATATCAATACTCTACGTGATCATAGGATACGTAATAACAAACATTGGCAATATCTTACCGAAGATTATATTTTTGATGAGATGAAGCGTGAGTTTGTAGGCGAAGGACAATTATGGTATGCTTACAAGAGGCTAAACAAAAAAATCCCTACGGGTACAGTTGAGGGGGATCTCGACCCAAGCGACGATATTTATGTTTTCCCTATGCCAAGTACCGAAGTAGATAACGGTGGACGCGAATAAAATAAAAAGATAATAATAAAATATAATCGTATGAAGACTAAAATAGGATATATGTTACTAGCTCTTGTTGCACTCTTTTACTCGTGCGACCAAGAGATTGATTACCCTTATAGCGGTAAAGACAGAGTGCATTTTAAGCACTACGTATTTGATTCGTGGAATAACTCATTCACTTACTATACTTCACAAATTTTATCGTTAGGGCTTCTGCCAGTCGAGGTAGAGCGTGATACTGTTGATATTATAGTGGAGTTACTAGGTAAAGTTTCTGATAAAGATAGAACTTATAAGATAATGGTTAATGCAGACTCGACAACAGCTGAAACAGGGCGTCATTACGAGACACTTGAGGAGATGCATACATTTAGAGCAGGTTTAACCGCCGACACGCTTAAAATCATTATCAATAGAAATGAGTTGAGCACTAGCTTTAGGAATCCAGAAGATGAGATACTATTTCTTGAGATAGTTGAGTCGGATGATTTTTCGTTAGGCTTAACAGCTGGAACAACAACAAAATTAATTATTAATAACTACCTGTCCGAGCCAGAATGGTGGGAAGATTCGTTCTTTGGTGCGCTTGGATTCTTTCACCCTAAAAAGTGGATGATTCTTAACACATTTACCGACGATTTAGCTACCTATGGCGATATTCCTAGTAGTATTAATTACAATACGCGTACATAACAGCTTTAACGAGCTATCTTAGTGATATTCCGACCTACGACGACGAGACAGGTGATAGAATTTATATCAACGAATATGTACCTGCTGGATAAGGAGTGGATATTATATTAATTTTAAAAAGTTAAAAATATGAAGATAAATAATTTAATATTAGCACTACTGTTAGTTGTTGGTTTATCATCTTGTTACCGAGATTTAGGTAACTACGAATATAAAGAGATTAACGAAATTACAGTGAGTGGAATCGAGGCATCTTATGCAGTAGACCTTGACGATAGCTTAAAAATTCACCCTATTCTTGAGGGTACTCTGTATAGTGATACCACAAAATTCAATTATAGCTGGGTTGTAGGTGGTGATG
>CAYJHM010000127.1:0-6172 GCA_964369935.1 uncultured Rikenellaceae bacterium | reverse complement strand
ATTTATTGAAAATGCAGATGAAGTCTTAAGAAATCAAATTAGTCAATAGAGCACTATCAGAAGAGCTATTTGTACGTTTTAACAAAATTAAATTTTGCCGTTTAATAAAAATTACGTAATTTTGTGAATTGTAACCCTTACTTGTAACATTGTAGGGAATAATTAATTAATTGTTAAGATGTTAAGTAGACGATTTCTTCGAATAAAGGTATTAAAATCGCTTTATTCGTTTATTAGTAGTGATGAGCAGGGGCTAATTCACGCTCAAAAGAAGATGCTTTTTAGTATCACTAAGAGTTATGAGCTATATCACATGTTGCTACGCCTGCCTGTCGAGTTGGCTGATTATGCTCGCGAGGCAGAAACTTTACGAAGCAAGCGTCAGCTAGCTACCGAGGCGGAGCGTAACCCAAACTTCAGATTTGCTAATAATCCACTTATTACCAAAATAAGAGAGTATGAGCCACTAAACGATTATCTTGCTAAGAACAAGCTATCGTGGAGCAAAGATAATAAACTATTTAAGCAGCTATACCAGAAACTCACCGAGGCAGAATATTATCAAGAGTATATCGCTAAAGATAGGGTTAATTGGTACGACGAGCGAAAGGTAGTGCTTGATTTCTTTAGAAACGAGATAGAGGATAACGAGCTACTATACGATATGCTAGAGGAGATGTCTATATTCTGGATAGACGAGATAGAGTACTTCACTAGTAGGGTTGCCTCGCAGCTATCTAAGATGCGTTCAGGCGACTCTTTAGAGCTACTTCCGATATACAACGACGAGAGTGACACTGAATTTATCAAGGATTTGTTCACTCAGAGCATTATTCAGTATGATGATAATGTGGGGATTATTGGAGAGTACGCAAAAAATTGGGACGTAGAGCGTATTACAGTGATGGATAGATTACTAATCATTATGGCTATAGTAGAATTAGAGAAGATAGAGAATATCCCATCTACTGTAACACTAGACGAGTATATCGAGCTTGCTAAGTGCTTTAGCACCAATAATAGCAATATATTTATCAATGGTATTCTACATAAATATATTAGCGAAAAAGGTATAACAAAATAATCGCTATGAGGCTCAATGTTTTCATATTTTCTATCCTTCTAACTTTTGTTGTGGGGTGTGATTCGAAAGGGAATAGCTCGAAAAATAAGTTAGAGCAAAATGTTACTATCACGCCGAATGTTAGCTACACTATAAGTGGTAGCGAGGAGAGAAGTAAACGAGCACTTGGGTCGCGTAAGTTAGGGAAGGCAACTAGAGGCGAAGTTTTAAAAGATAATATCGGTTTAAACAATAGTGGCACCGAAACAATCGTTATTAAGAAGATTTCAACTAACTGCGGCTGTATAAGATTGAAGTACGACCCTAAACCTATAATGGCAGGGGGGAATATGGTTATTAGCTACTCGTACATTACAGGAGGAAGTAAATTAGGGGGGCAATTATCAGAGATGCTTATACAAACAAACAAGGGGAATTATACCCTACTGGTTGAGTTATATATTAAGTAAATTATTAATTAAAAAATAGAATGATGAGTTTATTAACAATTTTACCTCTTCAAGCAGAGGCAGAGGCAACATCATCGATGGGTGGTGGAATGCAGCAGATGATTTTCATTGGATTAATCTTTGTAGTGATGTATTTCTTTATGATACGTCCACAACAAAAGAAGCAGAAGGAGCTTGCTCGTTTCCGTGCTTCTATCGCTAAAGGCGATAAGGTTGTAACTGCTGGAGGTATTTACGGAAAAGTTAAAGATGTAAACGAGGGTACTGTTGTTGTTGAGATTGCAAACAACGTAGATATCACAATCGATAAGGCGATGATTGTGCGCGACCCTTCAGATATGGCTAAGTAATTATGGAAAGGATAGTTAGTGGTATAAGATCAACAGGTAATCTTCACCTTGGCAACTATTATGGTGCTTTGGTGAACTTTACTCGTATGCAGAAAGATAACGAATGTTTCTTCTTTATTGCCGACTACCACTCGCTTACCACTCATCCCGACCCTAACTTGCTTAACGGCAATGTTAGAAACGTGTTATCAGAGTATCTGGGAGCAGGTCTAGACCCCGAACAGTCGGCCATATACATACAAAGCGATGTGCCTGAGGTAACAGAACTCTATCTACTTCTTAGTATGCACGCCTATATTGGCGAGCTAGAGCGTACAGCCTCGTTTAAGGAGAAGATTCGTAAGCACCCCGAGAATGTTAATGCTGGTCTACTTACCTACCCTATCTTGATGGCGGCAGATATACTGCTTCACAAAGCGGATAAAGTACCTGTTGGCAAAGATCAAGAACAGCACCTTGAGATGACTCGTAAATATGCACGTCGTTTTAACAATATGTATGGTGTAGAGCTCTTTCCTGAGAGCCAGCCATACAGTTTTAGTGGCGAGCTAATTAAGATTCCAGGGTTAGATGGTAGTGGTAAGATGGGTAAAAGCGAAGGTAACTGCATATATCTAATTGATTCGGATAAAGATATTCAAAAGAAGGTTATGAAGGCCAAAACAGATAGTGGCCCTACTGTACCAGACTCTCCTATGAGCGAAGAGTTAAAGAATATTTTTACAATAATGGACGTAGTATCTTCTAGTGATACAATCGAGTATTTCCGCTCGAAATATGCTAGCTGCGAGATAAGATATGGCGATTTAAAAAAGCAATTAGCTGAAGATATCATCAAATCGATTGCTCCTACTCGTGAGAGGATATTAGATATACGTGACAATACCGATTACCTTAATCGTGTAGCTAAGATGGGGGCTGAAAAGGCTCGTGAGAGTGCCCGTAAAACGTTATCTGAGGTACGTGAGATTATGGGAATCAAGCGTTTTTAACGCATTGATTTTTAGACTTTCTTATATCGTAGCAAGGTTATAAAATGACTATTAATGTAATGAACAACAAAAAAATTTTGTAGATTATAGTTTTTTTACTAACTTTGCCCCAAAATATGCGTATTTATAGATTATGGGTCGTGATAAACACTATACAATAAGATATGGCGAGTTGGCTGATGGCCTTCAGACTCTCTCTTTTGAGATTGATTCGGATTTTTTCGCATCAATCGAAGGCAGCGAGATAGTTGGAGGTAAGTGCGTTGCTAATATTGATGTAGTAAAAGCGTTATCTACTTTACAAATGGATATATCTATTGAGGGGGAGGTAACAGTTAGTTGCGACAGATGTTTAGAAGAGGTTAAAATCCCTATTAACTATGGTGGTAGGCTTATGGTTAAGTTTAGTACTGAGGTTGAAGATGTGGAGTATATACTCGACACTAAAGAGGAGGATACAGTGATAGCTAATCCTCTTGTAGGAGAGCTAGACATAAGAGAGTATCTATACGATAGCATAATTTTATCGTTACCAATTCAGCGTGTTCATGCAGATGATGCACCTGAGGGTGAGGGATGTAATCCCGATATGTTGGCACGATTTGGGGTGTTAGATAATACTCCTATCGACACTATCGAGTGGGATAGCGATCTGTACGATGATGACGATAATGAGGAAGAAGATAATTAGAGTTACTCTGTAGTGATTATAGCTAGAAGTGGCTCGGCTCGATAGCGGCAGGTTGTTTTTTCAACCTACCTAAAATGAGACAGTAATAACAAATAAATAAATTTAAGAAAATGGCACATCCGAAACATCGAATTTCGAAAGCGAGAAGAGACAAAAGAAGAACACACTACAAAGCTGAGTTACCAACTCTAGCTTCATGTTCACACTGTGGTGCAGCAACACTATACCACAGAGTATGCCCTGAGTGCGGATATTACCGTGGTAAGCAGGCAATTGAGGTAAGTGTAAAGTAGTACACTACTGATAACCTAAAGTTCTTACATATGAGAATTGGTATAGATGTTATGGGTGGGGATTATGCCCCAAAGGTTGCTGTGCTCGGTGCTATTCAGGCGTCGGGTATGGTGTCACCAAATACTACAATAGTAATGTTTGGTGATAAGGTGCAGATAGAGTCTCTTTTAGAGTCTAGCTCTGCCTCTTTGCCGCATAATATAGAGATTGTTCACACCAGCGAGGTGATTGAAATGAACGACTCGCCTACTCAAGCATTTGCTAAAAAGAGTGATTCGAGCATTGTAGCGGGCTTTATGGCTTTGCGCCTAGGTGAGATAGATGGATTTGCATCGGCTGGTAGTACTGGCGCGATGCTTGTTGGCTGTATGCACGTTATTGGACAGATTGAGGGGGTTATTCGCCCTACTATTGCTGCTCCATTACCAACTGTAAATGGCGGTGAATTATTGGTATTAGATGTTGGCTTGAATGTTGATTGCAAGCCTGAGGTTCTTTATCAATACGGTATATTAGGTTCAATCTACTCGAATGTTATGATGGGGACGGAGTCGCCACGTATAGCACTCCTTAATATTGGCGAGGAGGAAGAGAAGGGTAATCAACAAACAAAGGCAACTTATTCACTAATGCGAGAGAGTAAAGATTTTAATTTCGTTGGGAATTTAGAATCTAAATATCTATTTAGTGGTGAAAAGGCTGATGTTGTTGTATGTGATGGTTTTATAGGTAACACTGTTCTTAAGTTGGCCGAGGGATTCTACTCGTCACTTGAGGGTTCTGTATCAGGTGTTGGGCTCGATTTTCATAATAAGCTTAACTACGAGGCGCAGGGCGGTACTCCTGTATTGGGGGTAAATAGTGTTGTTATTATTGGTCACGGCTGTTCGTCGGATTTGGCGATTGCCAATATGATACTTCAAACAGAGATGGCGGTTCGTGGCAACTTAGTGGCTAAATTTAAAGAGGTTTTTGCGAATGGAAACAGGGAAGATTAGAACGGCGATTACAGGCGTAGGTGGATATCTACCAGAGTATATACTAGATAATCAGGAGTTAAGTCAAATGCTTGACACCTCAGACGAGTGGATAATGACTCGTATTGGAGTTAAAACAAGGCATATTTTAAAAGAGGTCGGTGCTGGTTCGGCATTTATGGCAACTAAAGCAGTACTTGACTTAATCGAGAAGACTGGCGTTGATCCACTAGAGATAGATATGGTAATTAATGCTACTGTTACCCCAGATATGTTTTTCCCAACTAATGCAGCACTAGTGGCTGATGCTGTTGGAATGAAAAATGCTTTCTGTTTTGATATGAATGCTGCGTGTAGTGGTTTCTTATTTGGGTTACAAACAGCTTCTGGATTTATTGAGAATGGACGTTGTAAGAAGGTTCTACTTATAGGATCGGATAAGATGTCGACTATTGTTGATTATACAGACAGGGCTGTAGCTCCTATCTTCGGAGATGGTGCTGCTGTGGTTCTTTTAGAGCCTGCTACTGACGGAATGGGTATTCAAGATTTTGATTTCCATACCGATGGTTCAGGGGGGTCGTCTCTATATATGAAGGCGGGAGGTTCGCGCTATCCGTCATCTGCTGAAACAGTTAAAAATCGTGAGCACTATATATCACAAGATGGTAAAGTTGTATTCAAGGCAGCCGTATCGGGTATGGCCGACACTGTTCTTGATATTATGGAGCGTAATAATTTAAAGTCTGAAGATATAGATTTCTTAGTACCTCATCAGGCAAATATTCGTATTATTACAGCAACAGCACAGAGAGCGGGTATTCCTGAGGAGAAGTGTATGATAAATATCGAGCGTTACGGTAATACCACAACTGGTACTCTTCCACTATGTTTAAGAGATTATGAGTCGCAACTTAAAAAAGGAGATAATATCCTATTTGCTGCTTTTGGTGGTGGATTCTCGTGGGGTTCGTTATATCTTAAATGGGCATACGACGGAGCTGAGAGAGTTGCAAGCTATAAAAAATAGGGCTTAATAGTATAGTCTGGCACCATAGTTCAAGGGATAGAACAAAAGTTTCCTAAACTTTAGATTCGCGTTCGAGTCGCGGTGGTGCTACAAAACAACGAGGTATTGTAAAAGGTGCATAGTATTGCGCCTTTTTTTGTTGCCTTCTTACCTGTAATTTGGTGAGATGCAGGCTTTCCCCATAAGCACGTCATCTGCGGCACATTCACTTACTCGTAATCCTCACCGTACCTCAGTACGCCTGCGGTTACTCCTAAGAGTAATGCACCACAGCTAACGCACTTATGGAAAAAGCGGACATACAA
>CAYJHM010000126.1:0-6195 GCA_964369935.1 uncultured Rikenellaceae bacterium | reverse complement strand
ATGGAGCTGATGTTGATAACTTAGTGGTAGAAAAAGCATATTCGCCAGCAAGTAAGAATGCAATAAAAGTTACCCTTCCGTCTGGTTTTGAGCATCAAAATATCGCTGTAAATGTTAAACACGGCACAACAATTATTTGGTCGTGGCACTTGTGGGTATCAGGCTATAACCCATATTTTACCGCACTTAAAGAGGATGCAAGCTCTGCTGCGGCATACCCTGTGCGCTCTACGACCGACCAAAATGAACCTATGACAGGCACTGATAACGCACTTCATTCATACAATGGTGCTGTGTGGAGTAGCGGTATTTATGCCAAAAAGTTCATTATGGATAGAAACCTTGGGGGAATGAGTGCAAATTTCGCTGGGTATGGAGGTACTACTTCGGGAAAAGGTGCGATTTTTTTCCAATTTGGACGAAAAGATCCATTCCCTAGAAAAGCAGGTCTTGCCACAGAGGATGGGCCAAAAAGTTTTGCTGATGTAGTAAATAATCCTAATGTATTTATTACTAATACTACCACTATCAATTGGTGTAACGAAACTAATGCGCAACTTACTACTATCTTATGGAATGATAAAAATGTGCCAATAGATGGGTATAATATAGGTAAATCTATTTTTGATCCATCACCCGTGGGATTTAGGCTTCCTATTCAAGGTACGTGGGAATTATTTACATACAGCAATTCTCCTTGGAGCAATGCATCCACTACACAGTATAGCTATGGACGACTCTACAACGAATTTGTTTACTACCCAGCTTCTGGTTATCTTGAAAGGGCAGATGCGTCATTAGGTTGGGTAAATGCTGAAGGTAGCAACTGGAGTTCATCGCCAAACTCTAGCAGTGAAGGGCTCCGCTTAGCCATTAACAGTGGTTTAATGGACCCAAATCGAGTAATTCCACGTACATATGGTTTCCCTGTCCGCCCTGTCCAAGAGTAAAAAAAATATGAAAATGTACAAACATATATATACAGTGCTCGCACTGCTCCTCGCCCTTGTGGGGTGCAGCAAAGAGCCGTTTGAGGGTTTCGAGCTCGAAGGGCAGCTGCGCATCGGGGTGGAGATGTTGGATAGATACTACGCTGAGACTATCGATACTCGTTCGGGGACTTTCGATGCTAACGACCGAGAAAAAAAACTTTTTGATGGCAAGGGTTTTGTCTTTGTGTTCAAAGCCTCAGATGGTAGTTTTCAGCAGTATGCACCTTTGCAAAAGGACACTGAAGGCTACTACGCCATTTTAGAGGCATCGACCGTAGGCGTTACAGCCAAAGGCGTGGCGAATGTGGATATCCCAACCGCTATACAAACCAAAATCGACAATAAAACCCTTGTTATTGGCGATTTAGCAAATATCTACACTGCCTACACAACCGCAAACAACATACTAAAAAATACAGACACAGGACTACTCCCAAAGAGTAGCGCCACTCTACCGCTCACGAAGATTGACAAGACAGAGCTTGCTGGCAAAAGCCTAACCTTCGACTTCGATTATGTGCGTGTGGATGTTGATATATCAGCAGAAGGGGGAGAGTTTCCAAAACTATCTAAGGTCTCTGCGCTGAACGCTCCTGCACTGCCACTGAGTTCGGACAAAATCGCAGAGACCCACACAGTAGAACCAACCGCAGCAGATGCTAAAACGGTGCAGGGTCTATATCTCTACCCGAACGCCATAGACATTTTATGGTCTAAAGACGATGCTGTATCTCTTATGTTAGAGGTCGAGACAAGCGAGGGAGTCGATAGGTACTACAAAATTCTGATGCAACACCCAAGCGGAACAGGATTTGTGTATGACCTAAGGCGTGACTACCGATACTTGGTAAAGATCACAAGCCTAACTTCGGACGGCTACGCCACCGAGCCAGAGGCAATCGCCGCCCCCCACTCCAACATCGACTACAATATCACCTATGACAGTAACTCCACCCACATCGTCGATAATGGGCAGTACTACATTGGGGTAAGCAAGGGGGATTATTACGTAAATGTTGAGAGTTATCGCAGTAATATGCTCTATGCAATACAAAACGATTTTACGATGGTAGCCAACAACGACCCAACTTGGGAACACAACAGTGATGGTACTTATAGCGTAGATATAGCCTTCACTTTGGGCGATGGAGATAGTGGAAATATATTATCAGTGCTCAGTGGCGATGTGATACTACCCGCTGGGGCGAGTTTTGCTACACCGCTTGCAGATAATTGGAAAACCACAAGAACCGAGCAAAAATACACAATAAATCTTAGTGCGGATTTCATCGAGGGTGATGTTATAATAGAACTAGGCGAACTAACGCAAACCATAAAACTTATTGTTGATAGAGAGGTTGTTACCGATTATACAGACAAGGCGATAGTGGAACAACTCACTGGATTGCCCGATGGCTATGGAGGTGTTAGTGGGCTAAGGGTTGCAAATAGCTATATCACCCCACCAATGAGTAATATGATAACTATCTTCTACATCCCTGTAAAAGATAGGATAAAGGAATTTTGGGAAGAGTATGCAAGTACTTCAACCTCGCAGTACAATATTCCCGACGAGGATTGGACTTTTAACGAAGATTTCACCGTTGAATTATCGTGGTATGATGGAGAAGAAATCGATGGATTAAAGGTGGAAAAGAGTGTTTCGCCCGAAACAAATACTACTACCCCTCAAAACGCAATTAAGGTTATAATACCAAAAGATTTTGAGCCTCAAAACGTTGTTGTAAATGTACGTAAGAGCGGAACTATCATTTGGTCGTGGCACCTATGGGTGACGGATTATAACCCATATAAAACAGCTAGCTTTAATAATCCTCAAAGAACCAGAGTTAACGAGGTCGTGGCTACTATTGGTGGCGATATTCATAGCTATGACGGTGAAATTTGGAGTAGCGGCATCTATGCGAATAAACTAATTATGGATAGAAATTTAGGAGGAAGAGATACTACTTATGAAGGACAAAATGGGGAAGATTCTACTGCAGGAGGTGCTTTGTTTTATCAATTTGGACGTAAAGATCCGTTCCCTGGTGCAGCAGGTAAATATGTTGTTGGGATAAATGATAAGTGGTCAGAACAGATAAGTTACGCAACATCAGTTAATAATCCCACTATATTTATTGCATTAGGTAGTAATTGGAGTAATGAAACAAGCGCTCAGAGAACAGATATATTATGGAATGACGAGAATATGGAAAGTTCTTCATATATAACTGGAAAGTCGATTTTTGATCCATCTCCACTAGGTTTTAGAATACCCACGGCTGGGGTATTTGAAAACTTTGATTTTGCAAAATTTCCTGCATCCTCAAGCACGACAAAGCCTGGGCACATCTACAATAATTTCGCCTACTTTCCTGTGCCTGGGACTCTTAATGCCACATCTAAGGTTCTAACAAACAGTAGGAAACGAGGCTATTTGTGGTATGCCTCAGGCGCAAATCAGAATGACGCTTTCTACTTAGGAATGTACCTAACTAGTGTGTCTATTAAAATATCCTACTATCGCACGTCAGGATTAACCATCCGCCCCATCCAAGAGTAAGTTATGAGCACTCGAGGGCGAGGCAAGCAAATAGTGTTTATTAGGTGAACCGATAATAGTTAGTACATACAAAACTCAGGTTTGTATGTACTAACTATTATATTTTTTGTATATTTGCATTATAAAACTAATATTTTATAATTAAATCATACAAAATGAAGAAATTTGCATTGTCAATTATTATGCTTTTAAGTGCTGGGATGCTGTTCGCTCAGCAACAAGTAGAACTTAGTAATACTTATGACGTAAAGGGTATGTCGTTAAGCGACAAGATAGTTAGGGCTGCTCATACAGTACCCACTACTGCCCAGCTTGAGGCGTTACGTAATGAATATATAGCATTTATTCACTTTGGACCAAACACATTCACCCGTTTAGAGTGGGGGAATGGTAAGGAAGATCCAAAAATTTTTGATTTAAAAAAGCTTGATACCGATCAGTGGTGTAGTGCCATGAAAGAGGCGGGTATGAAGATGGTTATATTTACAGCTAAGCATCATGATGGTTTTGTGCTGTGGCAAAGTAGATATACTAATCATGGTGTTATGGCGACACACTTCGAGGATGGCAAAGGGGATATAATGCGTAATCTTGCAGCCTCGTGTAAAAAATATGGATTAAAACTAGGGGTATATCTATCGCCTGCCGATTTATTTCAAATAGAAAATGAGGAGGGCTTATATGGCAATCTAAGTAAACAAACAATGCGCACCATACCGCGAACAGTTGAGGGTAGGCCATTTAAGGATAAGCGCACATTCGAGTTTATGGTAGATGATTATAACGAATATTTCCTAAATCAGCTGTTTGAGTTACTTACCGAGTATGGTGAGATATGCGAGGTGTGGTTTGATGGTGCTCACCCTAAACGTAAAGGTGGTCAAACCTATAATTATACTGCGTGGCAACATTTAATCAGAGAGTTAGCTCCTAATGCGGTAATATTTGGTAAAGAGGATATTCGATGGTGTGGAAATGAATCGGGTGCTACACGCCCTATCGAGCGTAATGTTGTGGCATATAATGATAATCCTCACTCTATGCAGTCGTTCCCTGATATGACTAGTAAAGATTTAGGTAGTAGAGAGGTGTTAAACGGTGCAAAATATATCCATTATCAGCAAGCAGAGATAAATACCTCTATACGTGCTGGCTGGTTCTATCGAGACGACACACACCAGAGTGTGCGAAGTGCCGATGATGTATTTGATATATACGAACGTTCGGTGGGTGGCAATGCAACCTTTTTACTTAACATACCACCTAATAGGGATGGTGAACTGTCGATGCAAGATGTAGGGGTTTTGCGTGAGGTAGGGCAGCGTATAAGGGCAACTTATGATAACGATTTACTGTTGGGTAGTGATATTAATACTCTACTTAGTGATAATAATGATATGACCTATATTGAACTATCTGATAACAATAATGAGATAGTTGTTAAGCTACCAAAGCCTATAACACTTAATCGTATAGTTATTCAAGAGGCTATTTCTACCCACTCTGAAAGGGTTGAAAAGTTGATTGTTGATGTGTGGGTTGGTGACAAGTGGAATGAAGTAGCTACGTGTGGAGTTGTGGGTTATAAAGCGATATTACGATTTAATGATACCACAACGGATGCTATACGTATAAGGGTAACTGAATCAAGACTTAATGCAGCCATTTCAACCCTATCTGCACACTACTATAATGCACCACCACCGTCGCTTGAGAGTGTTCAAGATGTGAATGGCATGGTAACTATTAAACCAAAGATTCATCAATTTAATTGGAAACCTCATGGCGAAGATACGGCAGGTAATTTAGTAGGAGAGTATAAAATATATTATACAACCGATGGGAGCGAACCAACAACTAATTCAAAACTTTACACTGCTCCATTTATGATGAATTCAGGAACACTTAAAGCATTTACTCAATTAGGAGCAAAAAAAGGTTCAATATACACTCAACAGATGGAGTGGGCTAAAAATAGATGGAAAATTAGTGCAACAACAGGTAACGAGTTTGCGCCACTTGCTATCGATGCAGATAATCGTAGTTATATGTTAGCACGTAAGAGCGACGGCGAAGATGCTATTATCATTGATTTGGGTACAAAGAAGGTTATTAGCGGAATAACATACACTCCATCGATTCATGGCAAAAAAGGGTGTATTACACACGCAAAATTATATGTTAGTAATAACGCTAAGAGATGGCGAAAAGTAGGAGATATAAATTTCGGTAATATTATTAACGATCCATCAAAGCGTAGTTACCACCTGCCGAATAGTTCTAATAGTAGATATGTTAAAATTGTAGTTGAAGATACAGCATACGCAGATGATGATACCATAACTATCAACGAGATAGGTATTTTTTAGTCTAATTTGCAAAACTCAGGTCTCAACGTACCGATGTACGCCTGCGGTTACTCGCAAGAGTAATGCCCACAGCTAACGCACTTATGGGAAAAGCGAATACTTTGGGCTGCGTTCAAAATAAAATATTCCCCCCCCCATTTTTGAGGTAAATCTCAGAAATGGGGGTGATATTAGCTTTTAGTTATTCTAATACATTGTAAGTCAGGTGGTTTGTATTTGGGGAATCACTCAACAAAATAGTACCCCCATTTTCGAGGGAATTCCTCGG
>CAYJHM010000125.1:0-6289 GCA_964369935.1 uncultured Rikenellaceae bacterium | reverse complement strand
GGTAAAACTCACAAAATCGGTGAGGTGCACGAAGGTGGCGCTACTATGGACTGGATGGTTCAGGAGCAAGAGCGTGGTATAACAATCACTTCGGCAGCTACAACTGCATTTTGGAAATACCTTGATAACACATATCAAATTAACATTATCGATACTCCAGGTCACGTGGACTTTACCGTAGAGGTAGAGCGTTCATTACGTGTACTAGATGGTGCGGTTGCTACTTTCTGTGCTGTTGGTGGTGTAGAGCCTCAATCAGAGACTGTATGGCGCCAAGCAGATAAGTACGAAGTACCTCGTATTGGTTATGTAAATAAAATGGATAGAACTGGTGCTGACTTCTTAAATGTTGTTTCGCAGATTAAAGAGCGCCTAGGTGCTAATCCTGTACCTATCGTACTTCCAATCGGCGCCGAGGAGAAGTTCGAGGGTCTAGTAGACCTAATCCATAACCGTGCTATTATCTACTACGATGACAAATCAACTCGTGATAACTACAACTATACTGAGATTCCTGCTCATATGGCAGCTGAGGTTGAGGAGTATCGTAACAATATGATTGAGGAAATTGCAGCTTCTGATGATGCTCTTATGGAGAAGTTCTTCGAGGATCCAAACTCAATCACTCCAGAGGAGATTATCGCTGCTCTACGTAAAGCAACTATCAATATGAGCGTTATACCTATGCTTTGTGGTACATCGTTTAAAAATAAGGGTGTTCAAATCCTTCTTGATAGTGTTATTTCGTTCCTTCCATCGCCACTTGACGTACCTGCAATCGAGGGTCATGTTCCAGGTAGCCCTGAGGAGCTTATTTCACGTAAGCCAGATGTATCGGAGAAGTTCTCTTCTCTTGCATTTAAGATTGCTACTGACCCATTCGTAGGTCGTTTAGCTTTCGTACGTATCTACTCAGGTAAACTAGATGCTGGTTCTTATGTATTCAACACTCGTTCAGACAAGAAAGAGCGTATTAGCCGTATCTATCAGATGCACGCTAACAAGCAAAATCCTATGGAGAGCGTTGAGGCAGGAGATATCTGTGCAGTAGTTGGTTTCAAAGATATCCGTACTGGTGATACTCTATGTGACGAGACAGCTAAGATTGTTCTTGAGTCTATGTCATTCCCTGATCCAGTTATCGGTCTTGCTATCGAGCCTAAGACTCAGAAAGACCTTGATAAGTTAGGTATCGGTCTAGGTAAGCTAGCTGAGGAGGATCCTACATTTACAGTTAAGACAGACGAGAACTCTGGTCAGACTATCATTAGCGGAATGGGTGAACTTCACCTTGAGGTTATTGTAGACCGTCTAAGACGTGAGTTCGGTGTTGAGATTAACCAAGGAGCTCCACAAGTAAACTACAAAGAGGCTCTTACTCAAACTGTTGAGCACCGTCAAGTATTCAAAAAGCAAACTGGTGGACGTGGTAAATTCGCGGATATCATCTTCAGTATCGGTCCAAGAGAGGATCACACTAAGGAGGGTCTTGAGTTTGTTGATGTTGTTAAGGGTGGTAACATCCCTAGGGAGTTTATCCCATCGGTTGAGAAGGGATTTGCTTCAGCAATGGCTAATGGTCCACTTGCAGGATTCCCTATCGACAGTATGAAGATTATCCTTAAAGACGGTTCATTCCACCCTGTGGATTCAGACCAATTATCATTCGAGATTTGTGCTCGTAACGGATTCCGCACTATCGCTCAAAAAGCTGGTGCTGTAATTATGGAGCCAATCATGAAGGTAGAGGTTGTAACCCCTGAGGAGAGTATGGGTGATATTATCGGCGACCTTAACAAGCGTCGTGGTCAGGTAAACGGTATGGAGTCGCGTAACAATGCTCGTGTTGTTAAGGCTAACGTACCTCTATCAGAGATGTTCGGCTATGTTACTGTACTTCGTACAATATCATCTGGACGTGCAACTTCTTCAATGGAGTTCTCGCACTTCTCTGAGGTACCTACTAACGTTGCTAAGGACGTAATCGAGAAGTCATCAAATAAAGTTAATTCAGAATTAGAGTAAATAATTATGAGTCAAAAAATAAGAATTAAACTTAAGTCGTACGACCATAGTTTAGTAGATAAGTCGGCAGCGAAGATAGTTTCTACAGTTACTGCAACGGGTGCCGTGGTTAGTGGTCCAATTCCTCTACCAACAAGAAAGAAAATTTTTACTGTGAACCGTTCAACTTTCGTTAATAAGAAGTCGCGCGAGCAGTTCCAACTGTGTACATTCAATAGGGTTATCGATATTTATAGCTCTACTCCTAAGACTATCGATGCTCTTATGAAATTAGAGCTTCCTAGCGGGGTTGAAGTAGCAATTAAGGTGTGATAAAATTGTCCTTTATGGATGATACAGCTTAAATATAACAAGAAAGATGTCTCGCTTTAGGTAGTGAGGCATCTTTTGTGCTAATAAATCTATTACTTTTATCGTTTTATATAAACAGATTAAAAGATAAATGACTATTAGAATTAAATGAAAAATCTAGACGTATGAAAAAATTATTATTAATGGCACTTGCTATAATTTCGTTTGTAGCGTGCGGCAAGAATGAGCCAATGCCTCTATTTGGTACTGTTTGGGAGCTTGAACAGATGAATGGGGAGGAGATAAACCGCGAAGAGGTAATGAAAGATGAGTCTTTCACCCTTGTATTTATTAAAGGCGATAAAGGTGACCGTATTGCATCGATTGGCGATGGAAATAATATATTTGGCCCTGTTACGATTGATTCTGAGAAATCGACTATCAAGATAGGAGAACTTGGAATGACTCGTATGATGTCGAAAAACCAGAAATTAGAGGACTCTTATGTTGCTCTAATCAACTCTATTGTTAGCTACTCACAAAGTGGCGACGAGTTAACTCTTATCAACGATAAGGGAGAGAAAGTAGCAACTTATGTAGCACGTTCAACGGAGGCGGAATAGTGGCAAAAAAGAGCAAACAAACAACAGGTGAGGTTGAGCTTAAAGAGATGCAGCAACTGTACGAAAGTACCTATCTGTTATTTCTAAATGGGTCTGAACCTCACTTTATTCTCTCGAAATTAGAGGGGATTGAGCTAGCAAAATTCGGCGATTATAATTGCTGGATATATCTGCGTGCACTGATAATGCTAAAATGTCACTTATCACCCGAGGATGAGGGTGTACAGGTGGCGTGTCGTGCTCGTGTGGCTGCTGTCACTAATGGAGGCGGTGAGTCGCATATCGAGGCGTTTAATATGCTTTTGGAGGGTAATATTAGTGGCTTAGAACTGCTTAACCAAGCAAAGATGGACGGAGATATTGAGTGGGAGAGGGATCTATATATGAAAATTATCTCGCAACTTGTAATTATAGTAGAGATGGGGGCCTCTCGTAAATTTGGTTATGGCGAGGCAGTAAAAACTCTTGAACAAGCAATCAAGGAGGCAAAAAGAACACTATAAAACAACGAGGCAAAACTTAAAATAGTATGAAGATAAGAGATATCGAACTTCCTGAGAAGGCTCTATTTCTTGCCCCAATGGAGGATGTCACCGACCCCTCGTTTCGTTGGATATGCAAGGAGCAGGGGGCTGATATGATGTACACCGAATTTATATCGGCAGATGGATTACTTCATAATGGGGGCAAATCAATTGCAAAATTAAATATTTATCAATACGAAAGACCTATTGGTATTCAGATATATGGCTCGGAGATAGAGCCGATGGTAGAGGCCGCTTTACGTGCCGAATCGGCTGGCCCATCGCTAGTAGATATAAACTTTGGGTGCCCTGTACGTAAGATAGCTGGCAGAGGGGCAGGTTCGGGTATGATGAAGGATGTACCTAAAATGGTGGAGATGACTCGCCGTATAGTTGAGGCATTGAAACTACCTGTAACAGTTAAAACTCGCTTAGGTTGGGACGATGATAGTAAAAATATTGAGGAGATAGCCCTAAGGTTACAAGATGTTGGTATCGAGGCACTAACTATTCACGGTCGCACACGTTCGCAGCTATATAAGGGCGAGGCGGACTGGACACTTATTGGCAAGATAAAGAGTAATCCACAAATTACAATTCCTATTATTGGAAATGGAGATATTGATTCGGCTACAAAAGCTAAGGATATGTTTGACAGATACGGTGTTGATGGTGTGATGATAGGACGAGCAACCTACGGCAGACCATGGATATTTAGAGAAGTTAAGCACTTCCTCGAAACGGGCGAATTATTAGCGCAACCATCAGTTATCGAACGTGTTGAGCTAGCTAAACGTCACTACGCTAAATCTATCGAGATAAAGGGAGAGCGGATTGGAACATTAGAGATGCGCCGACACTTTAGTTCGTACTTCAAGGGTCTTTCGCACTTTAAAGATACAAGGCTTAAATTAGTAACGTTAAACGATTCGAATGAAATATTCGACACACTAGACTATATTGTCACAAGATGGGGAGACGAGGATATGAGTGCAATAATTCCTGATAATCTATTAGCCAGATAGTTACATTTTTTTATAAAAAACAAACAAAATTAATTGTTATAGGCATAATTTTTGAGATTGAATCTAATTCACTATTAAAATTTTCAATATGGCATCAATTAACCAATCTCAGATTCAGAAAATGTTGCAGAAATTATCTCCGCAACAGATTCAAATGATAAAGTTACTTGAACTTCCTACAATACAGCTTGAGCAACGTATCAAGAGTGAGATAGAAGAGAATCCAGCCCTTGAGGAGGTGCCATCACACGAAGAGGGTGCACAAAGGAGTATCTCGCTGGATGACTATAGAAAGAAAGATGAAATTCCAAGCTATAAATTATATATAAATAACACATCTAAAGATGATAAGAGTCAATCTGTTCCTCTTTCTGATGGCATGACTTTTTACGAATATATTAAACAACAACTATCCTACCAACAAATGGAGGATAGGATAAGAGTAATCGCCGATTATATAGTTGGCAGCCTTGATAGAAGTGGATATCTGCGCCGAGAAGAGGAGTCGATAATAGATGATATAGCATTTACTCTTGGTGTTGAGGTTACTATTGAAGAGGTAGAGGAGGCAATAAAGATAGTGCAGAGGCTTGAACCGCACGGGATAGGTGCTCGTAATTTACGCGAGTGTCTGCTGTTGCAACTACGCTATCATCCACACTCTAGTAGTGTAGCTTTAGCTATCGAGATTCTCACCAATCATTTTGAGCCATTTGTAAAAAAACATTACCAAAAGATAGTTAATAAACTATCGTTATGTGATTACGACCTACGTAAGGCTATATCGGTGATTATAGGGTTATCACCCAAACCAGCGAATCAATATACCGAATCGTTACAGAGCGAACCAACCCTACAAATAATCCCCGACTTTATTCTCGACGAGACAGTTGGCGGCTACGAGATAGCTTTAAATAAGAGTAATATGCCCGATGTGAAGGTAAACGAGGGATATCTGGAAATGCTTGAGAATGTAATTAAAGAGACAAAAAAGGCTACACGCTTAGAACGCAGTAATAGAGAAGAAGACAAAGAGGCTGCGCAATTTATTAAACAGAAAATCGAATCGGCGAAATGGTTTATTTCAGCAATAAAACAGCGCAACGCTACCCTGCTACTCACAATGAATACAATTTATCGTTTTCAGCGTGATTATTTTGAGGATGGCGACGAAACAAAGTTGAAGCCAATGATTTTAAAAGATATAGCTGACAGAACAGGGCTAGATGTATCAACTATATCAAGAGTAGTAAATAGTAAATATATTCAAACACCTTTCGGGGTGTATTCGCTTAAATATTTCTTCTCTGAGGCTATGCAGACAGCTGATGGTGAAGAGGTTTCGTCGCGTGAGATAAAAAAAATACTCTCCGACTGTGTTGATAACGAGGACAAGAAAACCCCTCTAACCGATGAGGCACTAATGCATATACTACAAAATAAGGGTTATAAAATAGCACGCCGAACAGTAGCTAAATATCGTGAGATGCTTGAAATACCAGTAGCACGCCTAAGGAAAGTGTTTTAAACAATAAAAATTTACGTTTTAACCTGGGCAGATTCGCATACCCCAATAAAAATCTGAAAACATCGGATGAAGGACGGAAAGCAGTAAGTTAGCAATCATCACCACCCAAATCTGGAAACTCGCCCCTGTTTTTTTATCTCTCAAAAAGTTTTATTGGACAACAATAACAAAATACTACTTTTGGGAGGTTAATGAGGCTAGTTCGCAAAACTTTAGTCCAAGAAGGCTTTTCCCATAAGCACGTCATCTGCGGCACATTCTCTTACTCGCAAT
>CAYJHM010000124.1:0-6412 GCA_964369935.1 uncultured Rikenellaceae bacterium | reverse complement strand
GATAAGATTTGAAATGTTCGATACTATCGAATTTTAATTTACTGTCAAGTGCTTCCGTAAAAACATCTTGTGTTATATCGGCTGCTACATCTTCGTTACGCACATACTTATTCGAGAAATAGCAGATAAACGAGAAGTATTTATCATATAGCATATTGAAGTCAGTTACAGATATTTTACCCTTAGCCAACGATAGATTAGTGGTCATACTTTAAGTTTTTATTTACTAAACAATAAATGTTCAAGGCAATTTAAACAACAAGCAAAGGTAGTGAATTATTTTAATTATGCAAATTTATTTATGTGTTAATGTATATTTTATGGGTGTATAGTTATTTTTATTATTAATATTTACCAAAAATAAATTTTTTTGAGTTTTTTGTCATCTATTTATCATTCCTGATTGTATTAGTATAAAAGAAATATAAGATAAACGATATTAAACCATAGATTTATGGAAAAAAAAGAGATTATAAAGTTGATAGTGCTGAAGTTAAGTGGTAATGCTACAACTGAGCAACTAGATAATTTGGAAAATTGGGGAAACGAGCGTTCTGAGAATAGTGAATTATTACATAAGTTAGAGAGCGAGTTATATCTTCAAAATGCTTTTGGCGAGGTAGCACGCTTTAATAAATATAAGAAGAGGGTAGTGCCAAGAGATGGCAGAGTTGCTTATAAGTCGTTAAGTGCGATTGTAGCATCAATTGCTGCTGTTGTTGTGTTTCTTTCAATATTCATCACACTTAAGAGTAATGAAACAGATGATCTTAACAGTGAACAATACGCTCGTTTGATTGAACAGCAGCCTGTAATTGTTGAAGATGATAAATTGATTGTGATAAAAGGGGACATTAATGATACTATATATATGAAAGAGAAACCCCAAAAGATATATCAACTAAGCGAGGCGAAACAAACAGTAGCTATTGATAAGAAGATAAAGCAAAAATCTGAGGTAAGTGTTTTGATAACACCGAAACAGATGACACATAAAATTGAACTTAGTGATGGTACGGTGGTTAGGGTGAATGCAAATAGTAAACTGAAGTACCAATCAAAATTTGATGGAGACCTTAGAGAGGTTACCCTGAGTGGAGAGGCATTTTTCGATGTAGCAAAAGATGTAACTAAACCTTTTATTGTTAATGTAAATAGTTCGAAGGTGATGGTATATGGTACTAGTTTTAATGTGCGCAGTGATAGCCTAAACGGATTTGAAACGACACTACTTTCAGGAAGTGTAGCTGTTAAACATAATGATAGCGCAGAGGTTACACTTAAGCCAGGTGAAACAGCAACTTTATGCAATGGCGAATTTATGGTTGAGCGTAAAAATACCAGCGTGATAACTGCTTGGTTGAATAATACCTTTATATTTGAAGATAGTAATTTAGATGATATTTTAGGGGAACTTAATCAATGGTATGATGTTAAATTTGACTATAATAAAAATAATTTCAACGATGTCCGAATTTCAGGAAAATATAATAAAGAGTTAGAGGTGGATGAGATTCTAGAGTCGATAAGTAAAATAACAAGTCTAATATTTATTAAAACAAGTGCCTATGAATATGAAGTAGAGGAGATAAACAGATAGAGTAAAAAACTACTCACCAAAAATTCCGAAAACTCTAACCGCCTTTTTAAGGGGCGACTAATTAGAAAGTATGTTTTGTAGTAAAACAAATTAATAACTAAAACTATATGAATAAATTTTTACACGCAAAGAAGTGGAGATATGGTTTGATATTTCTCATAATTGCCATTTCACAAATGTCGAGTAACGCTTTTTCTGCAGCAAAATCGCTGACAGAAAGTTATATGCAAGAAAAAAAAGTCACAATTAACTACGCAAATGTAGACGTAAAGAGTATCTTAGATGAAATTTACACTCAAACAAAGATAAGTTTTGCTTTCGAGTCTAAGCATCACATATCAGAGTTACCTAAAATGACAATCAATGTAAGGCGAATGTCAGTTGATAGGGTGCTTAATATGATATTTAAAGATACCCCTTTTGATTATGAGATAAAAAATGATATTGTAGTCATATTAAAGAAGGAAAAAAGTTCTGATACTCCACAAGAGGAGGAGGTAGAGACAATTATGGTTAAAGGTAAGGTAATCGACAAAAAGACTAAAAAGCCGATTATTGGAGCAACTGTTATTATTGAAGGAACAACAAAAGGGGCCATAGCCGATAGTGATGGTAATTTCGTATTGATGGCTAGTACCGATAGTCAATTAGAAATTTCGTTCACCGGAATGAAAACTATTAAATACTCTGGAATTAAAAAAAATAAAGATATATTAATTTATATGGAGACCGACGTGTTATTAGTTGATGATTTTGTTGTTACTGGTTATGGTTCGGTTAATAGGGTTGATATGGTTGGTACCTATACAACAATTAAGGCCGACGATATTAGAATAGAAGGTAAAACAAATATTGCTGATATGCTTCAGGGTAGGGTTGCAGGTATGGTTGTAACAAATACTAGCTCAAGAGTAGGAGCTACCCCTACAATTCAAATTAGAGGTCAATCAACTCTTTCTAGTGAATTAGGTAACAGAAGCCCTATCTGGGTTGTTGATGGCGTTATTCAAGATGACCCTATTAGTATAACAGGGAACCAGGCTGGAGTAGATGATATAAAAAATCTTATTGGTAATCAAGTGTCGTGGCTTAATCCCGATGATATTGACACGATTACAGTTCTAAAGGATGCTTCGGCAACAGCTGTTTATGGTTCAAGGGCATCGAACGGAGTAATTGTAATTACTACTAAGGTTGCTGTAGATAATAAACTTAGTATTAACTACACTGGTAGCATGACAATTAATTCGAGTGTTAGCGCACATCAGTTTGATTATATGAACTCGCAGGAAAGGGTACAAATAACCGAAGAGTTATTTAACTCGGGTATTCCTTTCGAACAGATGCCAATTAAGCAATATCAGACGTTCGACGGAGTTTTAAGAATGTATGTTGATAGGGATATTACGCTGGACGAATATATTAGCAGACGTACTGAGTTTGAGACAATGAATACCGATTGGTTTAATGAATTAACGCGTGTGGGTGTTAGTCAGTCGCACAATTTAAGTGTGTCTGGTAGAGTATCAGAAAAATTAGGAGTGAGAGCATCGATAGGTTATAATAACACTATTGGACAAGAGATTCAAAACGATAATGCAAACTACACATCTCGCATAAACCTAAATGCACGTATAAACGACAGGTTAAATATATCATTTACTTTAAGTGGTAGTAAAGCGATAACTAACGGTACTGCTACGGCTGCAAGCCACCAAGGAGGTGGGGGTACACCTCTCACTTATGCAAAGCAAACTAGTAGGGCTATTGCTGCATACAATCCAGATGGTACACATTCGTATTATGATGTTTATTCGTCGTATAAATATAACGAAGACGCTTTATTAGGTTATAATTTTATTAACGAAATAGAGCAGACAGGTGCATCATCAACTTCGACAAGGATTGGAGCCAGCGTTAATGCTAATTACAAAATAGCAGAATATTTAACTTACGAACTAAGGGGAAGTTACTCTTATAATACAAGTGAAAGACAAGCGTATCGCACAGAGAGATCTTTTTCGATAGCAGACACATATAGAGGTTATGACTTTAATTCGGTTACTCCTCTTTCTGCTGAGTACAAAGCTGCCCTTATGCCTTTTGGGGGAACTTCTGATTATAGTAGCCCAACATCGAACTCGTTGAGTGTAGGAAATTCATTACGTTTCTCTAAAACATTTAATGATAAGCACAGATTAAATGTTTCGTTCTCGCATGAGGTAAACTCTACTACTGCGGATATTTTTTCAACAAAAATGTGGGGTTACCTATCAGATAGAGGAGGTAAATTTGCTGTTCCGCCAATAGATATTACGCCCATAACAGGATCATACGGAACCTCTAGCTATGGATTATTGAATGGACTGTTTAACGGGGGGAATCAACTTTATAGTAGAACAACTAATATGATGTCGTTCTTTGCAACAGTAGCATACTCTTTTGATAATAGAATTGTACTTAATGCTAATGCTAGAAGTGATATGTCCAATCGATTTGGTCAAGATGTAAATAAGAGGCTCGACCCCACGTTCTCGTTCGGTATGAAGTGGAATGTTACTCAAGAGAAGTTCTTAGCTGATAGATTAAAATGGTTATCTCACTTATCAATATCGGCAACTTATGGTATACAAGGAAATGCGAATCTAGCACAGAGTCCAGATTTGATTCTTGCTATGGGGGGTGTAAACGCTGTTTATGATGAGTACTCTTCGGGAATTAGTCAAATACCAAATCCATATCTTGGTTGGGAAAAAACAACGAATTGGGATTTAGGAGCTAATATGAGATTAGTTGATAGAGTGAATGTTCAAGTAAACTACTACTGGCGTGAATCGAATGCAATTACAGCTCAAGATATTGGTTTAGAGAATGGTCAAGCGCAGTTGCAGATGAATGGTGGAATGATATATAATAGTGGAGTTGAGTTCACGCTATCATTTAATCCAATTCAAACGAAGGATTTCGGACTTAATCTCTCTTTTAACTCATCGCAGAACTGGAATAGAGGAGGAGCAACAACTTTTGATGAAACAGCTCTACAAAATGCAAGCATCTATTTAAATGGTGACGATCAGAAAATTATTAAAGAGGGGTATCCGATTGGTGCAATTTGGGCTTGGGAGTTCTCGCATCTTGATGATGAGTACGGTAGTGCAAGGTTTAAGAATATGGATATAGATCCAAGATTAGCTATGGAAGACCCAACTCTATTATTAACTTATGTTGGAACAGCTAAATATGATTTTACAGGCGGTATATCTTTAGGTTTAAGATATAAAAATTTTACTCTTAATACAGGTATAAGTGCGTTACTGGGTGGTTTTAGTCGTTTACCTAGTCCATACTCGGCTCTCGAGGGAGGATCATACTATAATCTACTTCCTACGGCAGAGGTTAATATGTCGAGAGATCTATTGAAACGATGGAAGAAGCCAGGTGACGAGAATACAACCATATATCCAGGTATTAAACCAGGAAGTGTTGATAATATCATCGTTCCAGGGCAAGAGACGGCTTTAACTTCGATTGATATGTGGAATATGTCGGATGCAAGGATAGCAAATAAAAGCTTCTTGCGTTGTAATACTATTGGAATTTCATACAACCTAAATTCGAGAATATTAAAAGAGGCAATTGGTATATCACGAATGTCGATACGTGCATCGGTTAGTAATCCTTTTGTTATTGGTTCGAAGGATTTTAACGGTTTTGATCCCGAATTAGGTAATAGCGTTATGCCTAAGACCTACTCTATATCTTTAACTATCGGTTTTTAATTAAATTATTTATTAAATATGAAAAAATATTTTTATATACTTTTAGGCTTGATGCTTCTTAGTTCATGTAGCGAGTTTTTGAAACCTGCATCGGAGAATGAGTATGTGCCAGAGACAATTGAAGCGTTAAGCGAAATGTTAGTAGGCGAAGTTTATATTGATGATCCTATATCTGTTTTCGCAACAGGCGAATTTCTTTCGGATAATACGACAACATTAAAAATGGAATCTCTTACTCTTTCGATTGGGGGAGAAACTTCATTTCCGCATACAAAACAGATGTATTGTTTAAGTCCGCTTATGTTTAATCCTATCGAGGGTTCTTTCCAAACACTTAGAGAGCCGAATGAGATATGGGAACAGTTTTATGAGAGATTGGTAGCTGTAAATGCAATATTTGATTATATTGAGACTGTTCATACTTCTCAACCCGAAGTAAAGAGTAGGGTTTATGCAGAGGCGCATTATTTCAGAGCTTTTTTATATTTTGCTCTAGTTAATGCTTATGGCGAACCCTATAATCATAATCCTGAAGCATTGGGTGTGCCATTAAAATTGACCTCGGAATTCAATCCTAACTTTATGAAAAGAAACACTGTTAAGGAGGTCTACGAGCAGATTATTTCGGATTTAGATAAGTCTGAGGAGTACTATAAGCAATTCGCAGATGGTGATTACTACTATACACATCTTAGACCATCGGTTGATGCGTTAAACCTATTTCGCTCGAGGGTTGCTTTATATATGGAAAATTGGGAGGATGCTAAGCGTTACGCTAAATTGGTAATCGAATCGAAGAGGGGTTATAAACTATATGACCTTAACAGTGCTCCAACTTTTACAGTACCACCTTTTGATTACATATCATATAACGATGACGAGAATGTGAACTCTGAGACAATTTTTGTTTACGGAAACAATAAGGATAATAATTATTATAATAATGCCGTAAGTTTCGATTTGCCAAAAATGACAGGTGTTAATACCTCAAGTAGAGAGTTAAGATTGCCATATTTTATTGCATCACAAGATT
>CAYJHM010000123.1:2954-6435 GCA_964369935.1 uncultured Rikenellaceae bacterium | reverse complement strand
ATTTTTTCATATAGTATAAATACCTATTTTCAACCTTAGATGTCTATATTACTAGCACTTTGGTGTGATTATTATAGTAAATTTGTTATTTTTGTACTCGGAAAATAAACAAAATACTATATGATCAAAAAATTATTTGGAACAGAAGACTATTTAGCTATTTGGATTGGGTTTTTCCTTCTCATCACCGTTTCGGTTATCCATTTCAGCTATGTGGGGCAGGTAGAGAGCAAACTGAAGGCTACTACCGAACAATCAGAAAAAAAGAGTATCACATCAACTAATACTCCTATGGGAGAGGCTCTAAAAAAACTAGTTGATAAGCCTAAAAAGTGGGAACGTAACCCATTAAATTCGTTATTCCCTAAGGGCGTAGGTTCATCACACCTAATTTATATGTTTGCACTATTTATTGTTTTAGGTGTTTTATTTGCTTATGGCGATAAATTAATGGGTGGCTCGTTTCGACGATTTTTTAAGGGGTTTGCAGTAATATTTGCTATTGGTGTTATATCGTTTGTGCTTGGTTCGCAAAAAGAGGTTGGTTATTTAGGTATCAACTACGCATTCTGGGCTATTCTATTAGGAATTATTATTAGTAACACTATTGGCGTTGCCCCTTGGCTTAAGCACGCTGCCCGCAGCGAGTACTTTATTAAAACAGGTCTTGTTATTTTAGGTGCCGAGATACTTATGAATAAGATATTAGCAATTGGTATTCCTGGAATATTTGTTGCGTGGGTTGTTACACCTATTGTTCTTGTTGTTACATATATATTTGGTCAAAAAGTATTAAAGATAAAATCTAAATCTCTTAATATGACTATTTGCGCCGATATGTCGGTGTGCGGAGTATCGGCTGCTATTGCTACTGCTGCTGCCACTAAGGCAAAAAAAGAGGAGCTTACAATTGCTATTGCCCTATCAATGATTTTCACTGTTGTTATGATGATTGTTATGCCAATGATTATTCGTTGGGGTGCAACAAATCAGATATTAGGGCCTGATGTTCCGTACGAAATACTTGGTGGTGCTTGGATAGGAGGAACTCTTGACAGTACAGGAGCTGTTGTTGCTGCTGGTAAATTTGTAGGAGATAAGGCTTTAGATGTGGCAGCTACCATCAAAATGATTCAAAATGTATTGATTGGTGTAATTGCTTTCTGTGTTGCACTATACTGGACCTTAAAGGTTGAGCGAGTAGAGGGAGCACCTCGTCCTCGTCCAATCGAGATATGGTACCGATTCCCTAAATTCCTTTTGGGCTTTATTGGTGCTTCAATAATCTTCTCTATCATATATAGTTGTATGGATAGTGATCTATCTAAGGCGATTATCGATAATGGTATAATTAAAGGGTTCACAAAGAACGTAAAAGATTGGTTATTCTGTTTGGCCTTCGTTGCAATAGGGCTAAACACCAACTTTGCTGAGTTCCGTAAGCACGTACACGGAGGTAAACATATAGTGTTATATTGTTGCGGGCAGCTATTCAATATTATCCTTACGCTGGTTATGGCATATATTATGTTCCACCTTGTATTCCCTGAAATTACAGCTAAGATATAGTAATAATGAACAGACATAAGAAATATATAAAGCTTGGCTTATGCCTACTCTCTATCTACTTATTGATAGCCTTTATCATACCTTTTATTAATGGATTAAAGGTGTTTAGGCCTATGCAAGAGGTGGTACGTGAGTACGATATTAATTGTGCCGCATTCTTCTATACTGATGATATATCGGATAACGAACAGATAAAAAAGCATACAGACCTTTAGGTAAAAAGGGATTAGGGTTTTTAATAACTCTAATCCTTTTTTTTAATGGACTATTTTTTGTATATTTCTACGAATAACATTATCTTTGTATTCTAATTTAGTCGCCCCTTAAAAAGGCGGCAAATTAATATAAATACAATAAACCTTTTTAAGGGGCGACTAAATAACAAAAATTATGGAACATTTCGAGAATGGTCATCATAAAGAGCACTGCTCTGATTCGGCATTGACAGTTAATGGGGGTATCGAGCAACCCTCGGTTGTTAATCCCCACTATAAGAGGGTTAAACGTCGTACTCTATCAACCGACGATTATGTAAAAGGAATACTTGACCGAGATATATCAATTCTGGGTCAAGCCATCACTCTTGTTGAGAGCAATTTACCACAACACTATCAGCAAAGCCAAGAGATAATTGAACGTTGCTTGCCTTATAGCGGTAACTCAATTCGTGTAGGTATAACAGGTGTGCCTGGAGCAGGAAAATCAACCTTTATCGAGGCAATAGGAAATAAAATAATAGCTCTAGGGCATAGATTAGCTGTTCTGGCTATCGACCCGTCGTCGGAACGTAGTAAAGGGTCTATCTTAGGAGATAAGACAAGAATGGAGACCTTAGTACATAACAGAGATGCATTTATTAGACCCTCACCCTCGGCTGGCTCGTTAGGAGGTGTGGCGCGTAAAAGTCGTGAGGCGGTTATTCTGTGCGAGGCGGCTGGCTTTGATGTAATATTTATCGAGACGGTAGGTGTAGGGCAATCCGAAACTATGGTACACTCGATGGTTGATATATTTTTGATGTTACAAATTTCGGGTGCTGGAGATGAACTACAAGGGATAAAACGTGGAATAATGGAGATGGCTGATGTAGTAGCTATCACTAAAGCTGATGGCGATAATATACCATCGGCGCAGCTCACAAAAAGTTATTTCACCAACGCTATGCGCCTATTCCCACTACCTAAATCGGGTTATCGCCCCGAGGTTTTGACCTGTTCATCGATACAAAATATTGGTATTATCGAGGTGTGGGGCGCAATAACAAATTACCTTAATGCTACACGCTCGAATGGGTACTTCGAACAAAATCGTCGCTCGCAGGAGAAGTATCGACTAATGGAGACGATAAACACTATTCTCACTGATAGATTCTACAATAGCGATATAGTAGCAGAAAATATAGAACATTTTAAAACCCTTACCGAGGAGAGTAAGATAAGTGCATATATCGCCGCTAAGGAGCTGGTTGCACTCTACGACTCAGAGAATGACACGAAATAGATTCATAATAATATTTTTACTTCTTATTACCACTGTTTTAGGTGGTAATAGCTCGCTTTTTGCCCAAACAGAAAGCGATACTACAACAATGGTTGGTAACCTCACCGATTTTGATGATATAGTAGTTAAATCTCGTCGTATAGGTAGACTTTATCGACATCCTGCTAGGCTTGAAAGAGCCGTTTATAAGACCTATCCAATTGCCCTTGAGGCTAAAAGGTTACTACTAGAGACCCAAAAGATGTTAGACTCGATTGATAGTTCGAAAGATGAACGTATCTACGCAAAAGAGCTTGAACGTGCACTTTTAGATAAGTACAAACCCGTACTTAAACGTATGACATACTCTGAAGGGCTTGTCCTGTTAAAGCTGATAGATAGGGAGACGGGTAGCTCGTCGTACCTACTAGTA
>CAYJHM010000123.1:0-2944 GCA_964369935.1 uncultured Rikenellaceae bacterium | reverse complement strand
GAGGGACTATTTCTGCCGTATTCTGGCAAGCAGTGGCTAGGCTCTTTACTGCCAACTTAAAGGTGAAGTACGACCCTACTGGTGTTGATCAACTTATCGAGTACTATGTAAAACAGTATCGCCGTCAATATCGTTTGGATAGATAGACTAAATTTAGTATCTTTGTGGTCTTAATATTAAAATTATGAGTAAAGTTGCTGAGACACCCCTGATGAAACAGTATAACGCTATCAAGGCGAAATATCCTGATGCAATTCTGTTATTTAGAGTGGGTGATTTTTATGAGACCTTCTGTGAAGATGCGATTAAGAGCAGTAAAATATTAGGTATTACATTAACCAAAAGAGCTAATGGATCGGCTGCGTCGATTGAGTTAGCTGGATTCCCATATCACTCGTTAGATAGCTACCTACCTCGTCTTGTACGAGCAGGCGAGAGGGTTGCAATGTGCGAACAGCTTGAAGACCCTAAGATGGTTAAGGGTATAGTTAAAAGAGATGTTACGGAGCTTATTACACCTGGCGTATCGCTTAGTGGCGATATTATGGCAAATAGGGATAATAACTTTATTGCTGCACTATATTTTGGTAAAAAAATAATCGGTCTATCACTACTAGATATAACCACGGGCGAGTACTATATCGCCGAAGGTGACGATAAATATGTAGCCAAACTGTTAGGTGCATTTGCCCCTAAAGAGGTGCTTTACGAACGAGGCGAGAAAGATAGAGTAATAACCACCTTCGGTAATAGATACTACTATTATCATATAGACGAGTGGATGTATGCTTCGGATAATGGTCAAACAAAACTGATAACTCAATTAGGGGTTACTACCCTATCGGGTTTTGGACTAAAGGGTATGGATAGTGGAATTAAGGCAGCTGGAGCAATACTCTACTATCTTGAACATACTAAGCACACTAACTTAAAGCATATTAACACTATCCGTAAGATTGAAGAGGATAACTATGTATGGCTAGATAGCTTCTCGCTACGCAACCTAGAGATTTTTGCCTCTAGCTCGCCCAACGGCAAATCACTCTTCGAGGTAATAAATAAAAGTACCACTGCAATGGGTGCTCGTAACTTTAAAAGGTGGCTATCACTACCCTTAAAGAGCCGCAGCGAAATAGATGCACGTCTTGATGCTACCGATATATTAGTTAAGCAAGAATCGCTTAGTTATAATATCCAAAACGAACTAAGGGATATATGCGACATAGAGCGTCTGCTATCTAAAGTGGCAACTATGAGGGTAAATCCGCAAGAACTGCTTACTATTGCTCGCACTATGCGAACTGTTGGGCGAGTAAAAGAGCTTATATCGGGTATCAACAACCCAATGTTCGATAGTTGGAACAAAAAAATCACTATCCCCGAGGGTATTATATCTAAGCTAGAGCGCTATATACTACCAAATGCACCACAAAATATGGCCAAAGGTGGCTATATTGCTGCCGGTATAGATATGGAGCTTGATAATCTCCGTCAAATTTTTGTGGGTGGTAAAGAGTATCTAAATAAGATGCGCGAAAGAGAGGTTACTAATACAGGAATTTCGTCGCTCAAGATAGGGTTTAATAATGTATTCGGTTACTACCTAGAGGTAACTAATGCTCACAAAGATAAGGTACCCGAAGAGTGGGTACGTCGCCAAACTCTCACTAATAGCGAACGCTACATCACCGAAGAGCTAAAAGAGTATGAAGAGAAAATCCTTGGAGCCGAAGATAAGATACTAACAATAGAGAGCCGAATATATGGTGCTATACTAATCGAATTATCAGGTTATATTGCACAGATGCAACAAAATGCCAATGTTATTGGCGAATTAGATACTATTCTAAGTTTCGCAATACTTGGCAGTACTCTACCATACAGCCGCCCTCATATTACCGACGATAGCACGTTGGAGATAACTGGAGGTAGGCACCCAATTATTGAGGCCTCTCTGCCTCTTGGCGAGAAGTATATCCCCAACAATCTACTGCTTGATGATAATAATCAGCAGATAATTATCATCACTGGCCCTAATATGTCGGGTAAGTCGGCTATCCTACGCCAAACTGCAATTATTGTGATTATGGCACAGATGGGGTGTTATGTACCTGCGCAGAGTGCCGTAATAGGTATAGTTGATAGAATTTTCACTCGTGTGGGAGCCTCAGATAATATATCAGAAGGCGAATCTACCTTTATGGTCGAGATGTTAGAGTCGGCAAATATACTAAACAACCTCACAAATCGTTCGCTAGTTATTCTTGATGAGATAGGTAGAGGAACTAGTACATATGATGGTATCTCGATTGCATGGGCTATAGTTGAGTACTTATATAATAGTGCATCTGGCAAGGCAAAAACACTATTTGCCACTCACTACCACGAACTGAACGAGATGGAGAGGTTATATCCTCGCATCAAGAACTATAACGTACAAATTAAAGAGGTGGACGATAAGGTAATTTTTATGCGTAAACTCATACCTGGGGGCACTGAGCACTCGTTTGGTATACACGTAGCAAAGATGGCTGGTATGCCTAAATATGTGCTAGACAGAGCATCGGAAGTGTTACGTTCGCTAGAGGAGAGCCGTTCGCAGGAGGGTAAAGCTACACTTAGCGGCGATAGCATTTCGCAAAAGGCTATGCAGTATAAGGTGGCAGATGATAAAATAAAATCTAGTGGTGTAAAATTATCTCTCTTCGAATTCGATGACCCTCTTGTTGAGAGCATTAAAGATGAACTTAAGAGTGTTAATATTAATAATTTAACACCTCTTGAGGCACTTAATATCCTAGATAAAATTAAGAGACTAACGGGAATTAAATAGTCGGTTGATTTTTCGGTTTTTTAAGGGACGACTAAATAGGGAGATTCCCTAAATACAAATCACCTGACTTGCAATGTGTTAAAATAACTAAAATCTAATATTTACCCCCAT
>CAYJHM010000122.1:3478-6460 GCA_964369935.1 uncultured Rikenellaceae bacterium | reverse complement strand
GGTTTTCATTAGTATTTGAACTCGTAATATTTTACCTAATAAGATTTATCATGTTTAAAAAGCAGACATAGCAGACAAAGTTTTGCAAAATCATATTGTTTGTAATTTTTGCATATAGTTAACATGCAAGAATAATTGATGTGTTTTACATTATTGCAATCTATTATGCTATTAATCATCAAATAGAATAAACAACTAATAATATAAATGAAAAAAATATTACAAATTAATTCCACCTGTAATTGGGGTTCTACTGGGCGAATTGCGGAAGATATCGGAAGTTTAGTGATTCAGGAGGGTTGGGAATCATATTTCGCTTTTGGACGTAATAGCCTAAATAGCTTATCACATAAGCTGCAAATTGGCAACAAGAAGGACTACTACACTCATGCCCTACTAACACGCATAACCGATAGAACAGGATATTACAGTAAGGGGGCAACAAAGCAATTTATTGATAGGCTCGAAGATATTAAACCTGACATTATTCACCTACATAATATACACGGGTATTATATTAATATAGAACTTTTATTTAAATATATTATTAAACATAATATACCTGTTGTGTGGACTTTGCATGACTGCTGGAGCTTCTCAGGTCATTGTTCGTATTTTGATTATGTTAATTGCTACAAATGGAAAAACGAATGTTACAACTGCCCGCAAAAAGGATCATATCCTGCAAGTAACTTTATCGACAATTCGAGACGTAACTTTCATAACAAAAAAAAGTTATTCACTTCAGTCGATAATATGACATTGGTTCCTGTTTCTAATTGGCTTAAAGGATTGGTAGAAGAGAGTTTTTTGAATAAATATCCAATAGAAGTTATTCATAATGGAATTGATCTCGAACGTTTTAAACCAACTGAAGGTGATTTAAAAAATCGAAATAATATACAGGGTAAATCTGTAATATTAGGAGTGGCTAGCGAGTGGAGCAAACGTAAAGGCCTTAACGATTTTATCGAATTATCGGAGTTAATTAGCAGCGATACTGTTATTGTTTTAGTGGGAATATCGGATGAAATAAAAAAAAAATTACCAAATAATATAATTAGTATTAATCGAACCAACAGCATTGAAGAGCTCGCTCAATGGTACACCACAGCCGATGTTTTTATTAATCCTACTTATGAAGATAATTTTCCAACTACAAATCTAGAAGCACTAGCATGTGGAACACCTGTAATTACCTACTGCACTGGTGGAAGTATAGAAGCTGTGGATGATGAAACAGGGATTATTGTAGAAAAAGGAAATGTCACAGGATTAAAAGATGCTATTAATAATATTACTTCTAATAAATTAACTTATAATTCATTAAATTGTCGTAAACGAGCAGAAACTTATTATAATAAAAAGTTTACGTTTCAAAAATATATAGAATTATACAATAAGATTTTGAATAAATAACAATATGACAACATTCAAAAATAAAATCCTACTGATTACAGGTGGTACTGGTTCGTTTGGGAACGCTGTGCTTAATCGCTTTTTGGATAGCGATATTAAAGAGATTCGTATATTCTCGCGTGATGAGAAGAAACAAGATGATATGCGTCACGCTCTTCAAAACCCAAAGGTTAAATTCTATATCGGGGATGTGAGAGATAAACGCTCGGTTGATACCGCTATGAAAGGGGTTGATTATGTGTTTCACGCTGCGGCACTAAAGCAGGTGCCTTCGTGCGAGTTCTTCCCTATGCAGGCGGTGCGTACTAATGTGGTTGGAACCGAGAATGTGCTTGATTCGGCTATTGCGCATGGCGTTAAGAATGTGGTGGTGTTATCAACCGATAAAGCAGCCTACCCTATCAATGCTATGGGTATTAGCAAGGCGATGATGGAGAAAGTGGCTACCGCTAAAGGTAGAGAGCTGGGCGATGATGGGGCAACAACTATCTGCTGCACTCGTTATGGTAATGTGATGGCATCTCGTGGATCGGTTATCCCATTATGGGTTGAGCAGATGAAATCGGGAAATCCTATCACTGTAACTGACGAGAATATGACTAGATATATGATGACGCTTGACGACGCTGTGGATTTAGTGATATATGCTTGGCAGAATGGTAAGAATGGTGACCTTTTTGTTCAGAAAGCTCCTGCTGCTACACTTACAGTATTAGCCGAGGCGCTTAAGCAGTTATATAATATGGATACTCCGATTAAGTGTATAGGTACTCGCCATGGTGAGAAATTATACGAGACTCTTGTTACTCGTGAGGAGATGGCTAAATCGATTGATATGGGCGAATATTATCGAATTCCTTGCGATAATAGAGATTTGAATTACGATAAATTCTTCTCCGAAGGTAGCGAGGAAATTACTGTTATAGAGGATTACCACTCGCACAACACCTCGAGGCTCGATGTTGAGGGTATGAAAAAGTTGTTATTAAAACTTGAATTTATTCGCGAGGATTTAAAACTTTAATAAATGAATATATTAATTACTGGTGCTAAAGGGTTTGTTGGTAGAAACCTAATAGCAGAACTTAATAATATTAAGAGCGAGAAGGCTAAAAATTATGCTCTCAGTTCGGATATAACTATATTTGAATATGATATAGACAGCGACCCTGCGGAACTAGATGTTTATTGCAAAAAAGCCGATTTCGTATTCAATCTAGCAGGGGTGAATCGCCCAAAAGATAATGCCGAGTTTATGAGTGGTAATTTTGGATTTGCATCTACCCTACTCGACACATTAAAAAAGCATAACAACAGTTGCCCTGTGATGATATCATCATCAACTCAAGCTGCACTAGATAACCCTTATGGCGAATCTAAACGTGCAGGAGAAGAGTTATTATTTAACTACTCGAAAGAGACAGGAGCAAGAGTATTAGTATACCGCTTTCCTAATGTGTTTGGCAAATGGTGTCGTCCGAACTATAATAGTGCAATAGCTACATTCTGCAATAATATAGCTAATGATTTAGATATTCAAGTTAACGACCCATCGGTTGTTAT
>CAYJHM010000122.1:0-3468 GCA_964369935.1 uncultured Rikenellaceae bacterium | reverse complement strand
CAATAACATCTAACGAGACCAAAGATGGAGATTATTGTGTTGTGCCTACGGTTCATACTATTACACTGGGCGAGATAGTATCACTACTCTACTCTTTTAAGGATATTAGAACTACTCTAGCGGTGCCAAATATGAGTGAGCCTTTTACAAAAAAGCTCTACTCTACTTATTTGTCGTACCTACCAAAAGATAAATTTAGCTATCCTCTTAAAATGAATATTGATAACAGGGGTAGCTTCACCGAAATTATCAGAACAGAAGAGCGAGGGCAATTCTCGGTAAATATATCTAAACCTCATATTACTAAAGGCGAGCATTGGCACCACACAAAGAACGAAAAATTTGTTGTTGTTAGCGGAACTGGGGTTATACGTTTTAGAGATATGCGAGAGTCTAACTGCGAAGTTATAGAGTATTTCGTATCTGGCGAAAAGATAGAGGTTATAGATATCCCAACGGGCTATACTCACAATATCGAAAACTTAGGTGATACAGATATGGTAACATTTATGTGGTGTAACGAGTGTTTCGACCCTCAAAACCCTGATACATTTTTCGAAAAAGTATAACAAAACAATATGAGCAAACTAAAATTAATGACAATCGTGGGTACTCGCCCCGAAATTATACGCCTATCCGAGGTGATTAAAAAGTGCGACAAATATTTTGATCATACACTTGTTCACACAGGGCAAAATTACGATTATTCTCTAAATCAGGTATTTTTTGATGATTTAGGGTTACGTCAGCCTGATTATTACCTTAATGTTGTAGGTAAAGATTTAGGCGAAACGATGGGAAATGTATTAGCTAAATCATACTCGCTAATGGCCGAGTTAATGCCCGATGCTGTTTTGGTTTTGGGTGATACAAATTCGTGCTTATCGGTAATTTCAGCCAAAAGGCTTCATATTCCTACCTTCCATATGGAGGCAGGAAATAGATGTTTCGACGAAAATTTACCCGAAGAGACAAACCGTCGTATAGTTGACCATATTGCCGACCTAAATATGTGTTACAGCGAGCACGCACGTAGATACCTAAACTACGAGGGCACTGCAAAAGAGCGTACGTATGTTACTGGCTCACCTATGGCCGAGGTATTATCAGCAAATTTTGATAATATATGTAAAAGTGATGTATTAACGAAACTTAATCTGCAAAAAGGTAAATATATTCTCTTATCTGCACATAGAGAAGAGAATATAGATAACGAACAGAATTTCTTAAACTTAATGAATGCTGTTAATGCCATGGCACAAAAGTACGATATGCCAATTTTATACTCTTGTCATCCAAGGGCAAAAAAGTTCATCGAGCAGCGTGGATTTGAGTTTGATAAACGAGTAATTCAGAATCAACCATTAGGATTTCACGATTATAACAACCTTCAAATGAATGCCTATTGTGTTGTGTCTGATAGTGGAACTCTTCCTGAAGAAGGGGCATATTTCAACACAAAAGGAAACCCATTTCCTGCGGTATGTATACGCACCTCAACCGAACGCCCCGAGGCATTAGATAAAGGTGTATTTATCTTAGCAGGAATAACAACCGAGCAGGTTTTGCAAGCAGTTGATACAGCTGTTGAGATGATAGCAAACGGCGATTATGCCCTTGATGTACCAAACTATGTTGATGAAAATGTATCAACTAAGGTTGTGAAGCTAATCCAAAGCTACACTGGGGTTATTAATAAAATGGTTTGGCGAAAATATTAAAATAAGTAAAAAAATAAAACAATATGAAAATGAACATTCCTTTTGCTCCCCCATATATAGATGATGACGTGATTGAAGAAGTGGTTTCGTCGTTAAAAAGTGGATGGATAACAACTGGTCCGAAAGTTAAGGCACTTGAATATGAAATTAAACAATTTACTAATGCAGAACAAGTACTATGTGTAAACTCGTGGACGTCGGGAGCAATTATGATATTAAGATGGCTTGGCGTTAAGGAGGGTGATGAAGTAATAATACCTGCATATACCTATTCGGCTACCGCATTGGCAGTTATCCACGCTGGAGCAAAACCCGTGATGGTGGACAGTGGTGACGATTTTGTTATCTCGGTTGATGCAATAGAAAAGGCCATCACATCACGCACAAAAGCAATTATACCTGTCGATATTGCTGGTTATCCTTGTGATTATAATACTATACAAAAGATTGTAGAACATAAGCGCGACATTTTCGAAGCAACTAGCGATGTGCAAGAAAAGTTGGGTCGTATAATGGTTATTTCCGATGCGGCTCACTCGTTAGGTGCAACTTACAACAATAAACAAGTTGGATCAAATGCTGATATAGTTATTTTTTCGCTACACGCAGTAAAAAATGTCACTACGGCTGAAGGTGGTGCAATTTGCATTAATATGCCTAAACCATTTGACAATACTCAGCTATATGCACACTTACGTCAAATGTGCTTAAACTTTCAAACTAAGGATGCCTTTAGTAAAACAAAAGCAGGAGCTTGGGAGTACGACATAATTGGGTTAGGAATGAAATGCAATATGCCCGATATTAATGCTGCTATAGGATTAGTGCAAATGCGTAAATACCCAACACTTCTTGCTGAACGCAAGCGTGTTTTCGAGAGATACTGCGAAGCATTTGGGAAATATGATTGGGCTATAACACCTCCAAACATTGACAAAGGAATTGAGGGGTCATATCATCTTTATGCTCTGCGACTTAAGGATAGTGATGAATCGTTCCGTAATGCTGTTATTGAGCGCATATCCGAAAAGGGCGTTGCTGTAAATGTCCACTTTAAACCGATGCCTATGCTTTCGTATTTTAAATCTCTTGGGTATAATGTAGAAGATTATCCTCAGGCATACGAAAACTACAGGGGTGAAATATCACTACCTATCTACCCTCAACTTACTGACGAGCAAGTTGATTATGTAGTTAAGAGTGTTGTTGATGCATATAAAACCTTACAATAGATGTTAAAGCGAAGTTTTGATTTTTTCAGTTCCCTAATGGGACTAATTATATTATCGCCTATATTTATTATTATTGCCATCTGGATTGCCTTAGACTCAAAAGGTAGTGTATTCTATAAACAAGTGCGTGTTGGGCGAGGCAATAAAGATTTTAAACTTTTCAAGTTCCGTTCAATGCGAATAGGAGCAGATAAAGCAGGACTTTTAACAGTGGGTGGTCGTGATCCTCGTATCACGCCATCTGGTTATTTTATCCGAAAGTATAAGATCGATGAACTACCTCAGTTATTAAATGTTATCAAAGGAGATATGAGTTTAGTTGGTCCTCGTCCTGAAGTTAGAAAATATGTTAATCTGTATTCTAAAGAACAACTTAAGGTATTAGATGTTCGTCCAGGAATAACTGATATTGCCTCAATTAAGTATCGCGATGAAAATAATATATTAGCGGAACAATCTGATCCAGAAAAGTACTATATCGAGCATATTATGCCTGACAAAATTAGATTAAATCT
>CAYJHM010000121.1:0-6467 GCA_964369935.1 uncultured Rikenellaceae bacterium | reverse complement strand
AGAATTACCTCAAAAATGGGGGTAAATATTAGCTTTTAGTTATTTTAACAGATTGCAAGTCAGGTGATTTGCATTTAGGAAATCTCCCTTGTTAGGCCACGAATGTACGTTAATATTTTTAAATATCCAAATATTCTTTGAATGAGTTAATAAAATTTATTAATTACTTTGATAAATTAATAAAAAAATCGTAACTTTGGGCAGTTTTTCAGGGAATAAAAATTATATATATGGGAAGAGCATTTGAATATCGCAAAGCGAGAAAAATGAAAAGATGGGGTACAATGTCGCGTACCTTTACAAAAATTGGTAAGGAGATTTCTATTGCTGTTAAATCGGCAGGACCTGATGCATCGTCAAACACACGTCTACGTATCCTTTTACAGAATGCTAAGGCTGCAAATATGCCTAAAGACACTATCGAGCGTGCTATTAAGAAGGCTACCAGTAAGGATATGTCGGACTACAAAGAGGTGGTATACGAGGGTTACGCCCCATTTGGTATCGCTGTGCTAGTTGAAACGGCAACAGATAATACTACTCGTACAGTAGCAAATGTACGTTCGTACTTCAACAAGAGCGGTGGCTCGTTAGGAACTTCAGGTTGCGTTGATTTTATGTTTGATCATAAATGTATCTTTAAGGTTCACCCAAAGGAGGGCGTTGAGATTGATATCGAAGAGCTAGAGCTTGAATTGATTGATTTCGGAGCAGACGAGCTATTTGAAGAGGAGGGCGATATAGTAATCTATGGGGCTTACGAGTCTTATGGCGCACTACAAAAATATTTCGAGGAGGAGAAAGCCGACTCTTTAGAGATTGTAAGTGGCGAGTTTGAGCGTATTCCAATGGAGGTAAAAGAGGTAACAGCAGAACAGAGGGTAGCTATCGAGAAGTTACTTGAAAAGTTAGAAGACGACGAAGACGTGAATAGTGTATTCCACAATATGAAAGAGGAGGAGTAAAATCGCCTGATTTATCATAACAAACATTACCCCCATTTCTGAGGAAATTCTCAGAAATGGGGGTAATGTTGGCTAATTCGCAAAACTCTAGTTCAAGAAGGCTTTTCCCATAAGTGCGTTAGCTGTGGTGCATTACTCTTGCGAGTGAGAGAATGTGCCGCAGATGACGTGCTTATGGGAAAAGCCTTCTTGAATTTGAGTTTTGCGAATTGAGCCTACAAAACAATCTGCTGCAACTCAACCTTACGCCTATGGCGATATAGCACAAAATATTTTCTCCCTTTAAAGTGGGTAAACGACTCAACTACCCAATCATTCACCCTCCCTTTATCGATATGTTTTATACATCTAATATTTAGATATGGATAAGTAGTTGATTCGTTATTAAGCAGAGGTTGCAGCCTACCTTGCCACAACATCACATCACCAATATCACCTAACACATTATTCTCTTGCTGCGTGTAAACTATTACTGTGCTATTTTGCTCATACCTAAACATATAATCTTTTCCTTTAGGTAGAGGTAACCTCTCGGGATAGCTCCAACTTTTTCCTCCATCGCGCGAGACAGATATATAAGGATTATCGTTATTATCTGTTAGAATCATATATAACAGTGCATTATTGCTATGATGAGTCTCTACACACCATGCTTTAAGTGGTTGAGCATTATCTTTAACTGCAACCTTAGGCGTGTTCCAACTATAACCGCCATCGGTGCTTGATATTTTAAAAATATGGTTATCGCCTGCATTATCTACGCTATTAAAGTATATATCACTATTACTTTCCGAACCTTTTATTACACCAATAACACTGTTTTTATCAGACAAGCCAACCGTTAATTTTTTATTTACAAACCAATCACTATCACTGCGCTGTTTTATACAGTAATTTAAATGATTTGTTCCGTAAAATAGGTATATAGGTAACTCATCGAATAGTGAGAGCGAGTTATAAAAAGAGTTAAAATGTTCTAAGCCTGTATCGTTCACATACTCGCTGCGACTATTAGTAGACCACTCTTTTCCACCGTTAGTAGAGCGATAAGAGGTTAAAAAATAGCCCTCGTCATAGTACATATAGGTTAAAAATAGTTTATTCGATGATACAAATAATTTACTAAAAATAACACTATCTTGCCCTAGGTTTAGCGAGTAGATTGTAGAGTTATCTACCCCTTTAGATATAGCCGACTCGACAATATACCTAGCCGCCTCTCTTTTCTGTGCTCTTAAAGTAGCAAAAAAGAGAGTGTTTATCAATATTAGTAGAGATAATACCTTTTTAGTCATAATACTATAATTCACTCAGTAATCACTATTTTTTTCGGTGATACAGCACCACCATAACTATCATAATCACACCTAACATACAGGCAACAGAAAAGTATGTAACTACCCTACTCTGATGAATTTTAGGTAGCTCACCTAATTTGTTGTGTGCTATATTTGACACGCTATTTTGCCTACTATTCCACTTAGCAATAATTACTCCATCTTTAATTAGAATTACCCCTGCACTATCACGTAGAAGAGCTTTTAGTAGAGTATTATCCAGATTATAAATTTCAAAATCGTTTAGCTTGCCATCCAGCTTGTGGTTAATATATTCTCTACTATCGATAATTGGTGTAGAGGTAGCAATAATGGCATCAACCTGCCCTGCGAAATTCATATCAATAATCGATTGTAACTCGCTAACCTCGTTTTGAGTTAAGCTTTCAATCTTTTCTGATACTATCATAAATAGGTAACCATCGGCATTTACAACATTGTCTGTAACATTATCGCCATTAGCATTATACAACGAAAACGAAATGGTATCATCACCGCTTACCTCCTTCCCATCAACAAGGGTTTTGGTATCGACATACTCCCATTTGTCCGAATCATGCCACTCGGTACTATTTATATCAAAGGTTTGCTCTTTTCCTGTCTTAATATTCTTGTAAACCAGCACTGTTTCACCCTCCTCACTAGGATTATTTATCTCTCGTAGGTTTTCACCTATATCGTAAGGCATATAGGTAAACGGTGGAAGATAAAGAATCGAATAGAGCGGTATTGATATAGATACAATAGCAATATATGTATATAAACCTAAGCGCATAGGGTGCAACTTACAATCTACCGACTTAAATATAGCCTCTTTTATCGAGTTACTACCCCCCTGCATAGCAATATACCTTCGCCACACGCTCAGGGTATAGAGAGACGACATAGTTAATAGCAGAATATTTTTCGCAAAAGTTACACCAATAGATATTTCGAACGCATCGCCAAAGCAGCCACAATCCTCGATATTTAACGATGGAAATATTAGTAACACTAACGAAACGATAGTAAACCCTAACATCACAGCTGTTATAACAGCACTCACCACCCTCTCCCACAACTTAAATAGTAGCATAAGCCCTAGAAACAGTTCAACGGCACATAACACGACAGCAAAAAATATTGATAGATTCTCGCTAATAGAGATATCCACCGCATTAAAGTACTCTGCAACTTTATGTGCACTACCCATTGGGTCGATAGCCTTTATCCACCCCGAATATATAAATAGGAGTGACACTAAAATTCTAAAAATAATTAACATAATAGTATTTATCGGTTTCATAGGCGTAAAGTTACAAATATTTTTTAAATTATAATTATTGTAGCACTATTATTTCTCGGTCTCACTAGTTTTTTATAACTTTGCGATGTTGTACGTAAATAGTATTCAAAATGAGTAGTAATAATCAAATAAAGCACCAGATAGAGGAGCTCACACATAAAATTAATCATCTAAATTACAGTTACTATGTTCTCTCTACCTCGTTAGTGGGTGATTCGGAGTTCGATTCGATGCTTGCCGAGCTTCAAAGGCTAGAGTCGCTTTATCCGCAGTATAAATTAGCAGAATCGCCAACTGAGAGGGTTGGTAGCGATTTAAATATCGAATTTGTACAGCGAGAGCATAAAGTGGCTATGTTCTCGTTAGGTAACACCTACTCGTCTGAGGAGCTTACGGAGTTTGATAATCGACTACACAAAGATATTGCACAGCCAATTAGCTACGTATGCGAATTAAAATTCGACGGAGTAGCTATATCATTAACCTACAAAGAGGGTGTACTTACTCAAGCACTCACCCGTGGCGATGGTACGGTAGGTGATGATGTGACAGCTAATGTTAAGACAATAAAATCTATACCGCTGCGCCTAAAAGGGAAGAATATCCCTAGTTTTATGGAGGTTCGTGGCGAAATATATATGCCATATAGCTCGTTTGATAAGATAAATTCGGAACGTGAGGAGATAGGCGAACAGCCATTTGCCAATCCTCGCAATGCAGCCTCTGGCACACTTAAATCGCAGCAATCAAGCGTTGTAGCTCATCGTAAATTAGACTGTTTTATTTATGGTGTGGCATTTGAAAATAGTTCACCTTTCGAGTCGCACATTCAATCATTGGAGCTATTAAGCAGTTGGGGGTTCAAAGTATCGAAAGATGCCCAATTATGCAGTTCTATTGAGGAGGTAATCACATATATACAAAAATGGGATACGAAGCGCAAAACTCTAGGATACGACACCGATGGGGTAGTTATAAAGGTAAATTCGCTACAACAACAGAGGGTATTAGGGTTTACCGCTAAGGCTCCACGATGGGCTGTGGCATACAAATTTAAAGCCGAAAGTGCTGTAACCGAACTGCTAGGTGTTGATTATCAGGTTGGACGTACGGGAGCAATCACACCTGTTGCAAACCTTGCCCCTGTAAAGCTTGCTGGCACTACGGTTAAACGTGCCTCACTTCACAATGCCGAACAGATAGCTCTTCTTAATCTCCATATAGGCGACTATGTAAAGGTTGAGAAAGGGGGCGAAATTATCCCTAAAATTGTGGGGGTTGAACTATCTAAGCGCACCCTACTAATCGAACCTATCGACTATATTACCCACTGCCCTGAGTGTGGAACCGAGCTAATTAGACAGCAAGGCGAGGCTAAACATTACTGCCCTAATAGCGAGCACTGCCCACCGCAGATTATTGGACGTATCATTCACTTTATCTCGCGTAAGGCAATGAATATTGATGGCTTGGGCGAAGAGACTATCGAGCTACTCTACCGCAACGAACTAATAGGTAATTATGCCGATTTATATCTACTAAAATCTGAACAGCTAGCCCCGCTAGAACGCCTTGGCGAACGCTCGGCAGAGAATATTATTAGCAGTATCATTTTATCAAAAGAGGTGCCATTTGCACGACTACTATTTGCTTTGGGTATCCGCTTTGTGGGCGAGACAACAGCAAAAAAAATAGCCTCACAACTAAAAAATATTGACTCTATAATGTTGGCTACCCACGAGGAACTACTTGCCGTTGAGGAGGTGGGCTCGAAAATAGCCGACAGTATCATATCGCACTTTGCCAAAAGCGAAAATCGTGAAATTATCGAGCGTTTAAGAGGTTACGGCTTACAGTTACACCAGAGCGAACAGGTACGTAGTTCATCAATTCTGGAGGGTATGAGTGTAGTTATCTCGGGTAGCTTTAGCCGTTACTCTCGTGATGCTATAAAAGAGCTAATAGAGCAGAATGGGGGTAAGAATACCTCCTCTATCTCGGCAAGCACGAATCTATTTGTAACGGGCGAGAAGATAGGACCAGCTAAATTGGCTAAGGCGGAGAAGTTAGGAATAAAAATGATAAATGAAAACGATTTTTTAACTCTTATTAATCTATAATATGCAGAGTAAACTAGTAATAAATGGGGTAAATAACTCTCTGATAATATTTTTTGCGGGTTGGTCGTTAGATTCAGCCTCTTATAGTTCGTTTAGGCCTAACGAGTGGGACGTACTATACCTATATGACTATACCGACATCGAGATGCCTGTTGAAGCAGTAGCAGTAATGAGCGAATACGATAATTTTGCTGTTATAGGTCATTCATTTGGTGTTGCAGTTGCTCATACTTACTTAAAGCAACTACCTAAGCACAAAATAGCCATAGCAATATGTGGAACTCTTCTGCCGGTAGATAATAAGTTTGGAATACCCGAAAGAGTATTCAACCACACATTAAAAGCAATAGGTAAAGGCGGAATAGAGGAGTTCAATAAGCGTATGTGCGGTAAGAACATCAGCAGCTTTACCCCCTCAACACTCCCATTCGATGGTCAGATTAAAGCGCTAGAGTATCTTGGTAATCAATTTAAAAATAATGAGATAACCCCTGAAGACAAAGATGCATGGGGCGTAGCTGTAATATCGATGCTCGACGAAATTATACCCGTTGATAATCAGATAGCTTTTTGGGGCGATAGCAAAAGCGAGGTGGTAGGCCTAAAAACCCAATCACATTTTCCTTTCACAGCACCATTCGCCCAGTTTATTACTACATTATTATAGGGTAACAAAACCGGCTAATTCGCAAAACTCAGGTCTCTACGTACCAATGTACGCCTGCGGTTACTCGCAAGAGTAATGCACCACAGCTAACGC
>CAYJHM010000120.1:0-6501 GCA_964369935.1 uncultured Rikenellaceae bacterium | reverse complement strand
AGGGAAAGGCTATTCAGCTACACCCACTTGCTTGTACGGCGTTTAATGCCGACTTCGACGGTGACCAGATGGCGGTTCACTTACCTTTAGGTAATGCTGCAATTCTTGAGGCGCAGGTTTTGATGTTAGGTTCGCACAATATCCTTAATCCTGCTAATGGTGCTCCTATTACTGTACCATCACAGGACATGGTGCTTGGTTTATACTATATAACCAAGATACGTAAAGGTGCAAAAGGTGAAAATTCGGTATTCTACTCACCAGAGGAGGCAATTATAGCCTTTAACGAGGAGAGGGTAGCACTGCATGCACCTGTAAAGATTCGCATCGTTAATCTTGGGGGTGATAATGAGATTATAGAGACCTCTATGGGGCGTATCTTATTTAACGAGAAGCGTCCAGAGAGAGTTAAATATATAAATACTGTATTAACCAAGCGTGCCCTTAGGGATATTATCGGAGATGTGATGAAAAACTGCGGTCTAGCACGTACAGCACAGTTCCTTGATGATATTAAGTCGTTAGGTTACAATATGGCATTCAAAGGTGGACTATCTTTCAACCTTGATGCTATCATTATACCTAAAGAGAAGAGAGAGTTAATCGAGGATGGCTATCGCCAAGTTGAAGAGGTTGTTGAGAGTTACAATATGGGTCTTATCACCAATAACGAGCGTTACAATCAGATTATTGATATATGGACACATACAAACTCACGTCTTACTAACACGGTAATTAACCAGCTTACCAATGACGATCAAGGTTTCAACCCAGTATTTATGATGCTTGACTCTGGAGCCCGTGGATCGAACGAGCAGATTCGTCAGCTTTCAGGTATGCGTGGTCTGATGGCTAAACCACAGAAGTCGGGAAGTGAGGGTGCTCAGGTTATCGAGAATCCTATCCTTTCGAACTTTAAGGAGGGTCTTTCAGTCCTTGAGTACTTTATCTCTACCCACGGAGCACGTAAAGGTCTTGCCGATACCGCACTAAAGACAGCGGATGCGGGTTATCTTACTCGTCGTCTTGTTGATGTGGCTCAGGATGTTGTTATTAACGAGCTTGATTGTGGTACTTTGCGAGGATTACAGGCTTCTGCCATCAAACGTAACGAGGATGTTGTTGAAACTCTATATGAGCGTATCTTAGGACGTACAGCTGTTCAAGATGTTATCAACCCTCTAACAGGAGAGATTCTTGTTGAGGCGGGTGAGCAGATTTCTGAAGATGTGGCTATGGCTATCGAGAAGTCACCTATCGAGCAGGTTGAGATTCGTTCGGTTCTTACTTGTGAGGCAGCTAATGGGGTATGTGCTAAGTGTTACGGACGTAATCTAGCAACGAGCCGTATGGTTCAGTTAGGTGAGGTTGTAGGGGTTATTGCAGCGCAGTCGATTGGTGAGCCAGGAACACAGCTTACTCTTCGTACCTTCCACGTGGGAGGGGTTGCGGGTGGTATCACCACCGACAATCGTTTAGTAGCTCGTTACAGCGGACGTGTTGAGATTGATGATTTAAAGGTTATCAAGAAGAAAGATATTGAGGGAAAAGAGTATAGTGTTGTTATCAGTCGTCTTTCTGAGTTACGTATCGTAGATCAGAATACTGGTATTACTCTATATACTACAAATATACAGTATGGTTCACACCTGCTTATCGAGGCAGGAGCTTCGGTTGAGAAGGGAGATTTACTATGCGAGTGGGATCAGTATAATGCTGTTATTATCTCGGAGTTTGATGGTAAAATTAACTATGAAAGTGTTGTCGAGGGTGTTACCTACCGTGAGGAGACTGACGAGCAGACAGGCTTTAAGGAGAAGGTTATTATCGAGAGTAGGGATAAGTCTCGTAACCCAGTTATCCATATTTTAGGATCGGATGGTTCGGCACTTAAGCAGTATAACTTACCAGTAGGTGCTCATATTGTTGTTAAGGAGAAAGAGAAGGTTAAAGCGGGAGATATCCTAATAAAGATTCCTCGTGCTGTTGGTAAGACCGGTGATATCACAGGAGGTCTTCCTCGTGTTACCGAGCTATTCGAGGCACGTAACCCATCTAACCCAGCAGTTGTTTCGGATATTGACGGTGAAATTTCGTTTGGTAAAATCAAACGTGGTAATCGTGAAATTATCGTTACGGCACGTACAGGCGAGATTTATAAGTATCTGGTACCACTATCACGTCAGATATTGGTTCAAGAGAACGACTATGTTAAAGCAGGAATGCCTCTGTCGGATGGTGCAATTACACCTTCAGATATATTAGCTATTCAGGGTCCTACAAAGGTTCAAGAGTATATCGTTAATGAGATTCAAGAGGTGTACCGTATGCAGGGTGTGAAGATTAATGATAAGCACTTTGAGGTTATTGTTCGTCAGATGATGAATAAGGTACGTATTAAGGATCCAGGAGATACCGAGCTACTAGAGGATCAGGTGGTTGATAAGCACACCTTTATGAGAATTAACGATGATATCTATGAAAAGAAGATTGTAGTAGATAGTGGTGATTCGAAGGAGCTGCACGTAGGAGAGATTGTTACTATGCGTAAGCTGAGAGATGAGAACTCTACACTTCGCCGTAAGGACGCTAAGGTTGTAGAGGTGAGAGATGCTATTCCAGCAACATCAAACCAAACTCTTCAAGGTATCACACGTGCGTCGCTTCAAACAAGTAGCTTCATGTCGGCTGCTGCGTTCCAAGAGACAACTAAGATTCTTAACGAGGCGGCTATCAGAGGTAAGTCGGATCCTTTAGCTAGGGTTAAAGAGAATGTTATCTGTGGTCACTTAATACCTGCAGGAACAGGATTTAGGGAGTTTACAAATCTCAAGTTTGATCTTGTAGAATAATATAATCAAGAGGTTGGCCTTTCAATGGCTAACCTCTTTTTTTGATTAAATGTTTCGTGATTCGGCAATTAATTATTAACTTTGCACACATTAATAATTTTCTAAGAGTAATAGATGTTAAAAGAGGAGTTTCATTACCATACACTGCCATCAGGAATCCGTTGTATATTAAAAAGGATAAAATCGCCGGTTATATATTGTAGTCTTACTATCGGGGCTGGTTCACGTGAGGAGAGCGAGTCGGAGCACGGCATAGCTCATTTAATTGAGCATACAATGTTTAAGGGAACAGCTCGTCGTAGCTCGTACCATATAAACACGCTACTTGATAATGTGGGAGGCGAGATAAATGCCTACACAACCAAGGAGGAGACGGTGATTCATACCGTTACCCTAAAGAGGGATTTACGTAAAGCGGTTGATATGATTGCTGATGTTGCCTTTAATTCGACATATAATCAGGGTGATATAGATAAAGAGGTAAATGTAATAATAGACGAGATTAATTCATATAAAGATAGCCCTTCAGAGTTGATATTTGACGAGTTTGAGGAGTTAATATTTAAAGGATCGTCTTTAGGACGCTCTATTCTAGGGAGCAAGCGACAATTGTCTCGTTTACGTACCGATGATATTAAGCAGTTCATACGAAATAATCACAATACCGATAAGATGGTTTTTGCTATTATTGGCGATATAACTAATTCTCGGTTTGAACAGTTGTGTAACTCGTATCTAGGCGATATAGAACCTAACCAATCTATTGATAGGCGAACTGTTCCAGTAGTGACTGCTGCAAATAGTGTAACTATTAACAAGCGAACTTATCAAACACATTCGATAATAGGTTGTAGGGCTTATCCTCATAGCAGCGATAAAAGGGTTGCTACTGTATTAGCTCTAAATATTTTAGGTGGAGCAAGTGCTAATAGTCGATTAAATCTTCTTCTACGTGAGCGGTATGCACTAACTTACAATGTAGAGGCTAGCTATACAGCATATCAAGATTGTGGTGTGGCATCAATATATTTCAGTTGCGAAAAGGGAAACCTTAACCGTGCAACTTCGCTTATTCATCAAGAGATTGAGCGTATGCAACGCGAACCACTTACCGATACTCAACTACGTAAAGCAAAGAATCAACTTATAGGTCAATTAACCATTGGTGCAGAGAGTGCTGAGGCTTATATGTTGAGTTGCGCTAAGAGTTATTTGATGTTTAACTCGGTAGATTCGCCTGCTAGGATAAACGAGGTGATTAATGGCATTACTTCTGCTGATATCACTGATGTTATGAATGAAATATTTGCAAAAGAGAGTATCTATTCGCTTACTTATGCATAGAGATTTCGTATTATATCACTTTTTATGGTGAAAAGTAAAAAAATGTTTCGTTTTTATTTTCACAATAGATAATATTTTGTAAATTTGCACTTTGAGAGTGATTAGTAACACTTTGAATTTAATATTTTAATATAATAACAAAACTATGGAACTAGAGTCTAAGAAACTATTTGCCGAATTCCCTCCTGTATCAACTGAGCAGTGGGAGGCAGAGATTCAGAAGGATTTAAAAGGTGCTGATTACGAGAAAAAGCTTGTTTGGAGCACCCTAGAGGGGTTTAAGGTACGTCCTTACTATCGTGCCGAAGATTTAGCTGGTATTAAATATTTAGCAGCTAAGCCAGGCGAATTTCCTTATGTAAGAGGAACACGTAAGAGTAATGATTGGTTGGTTCGTCAATCAATCGTGGTAGAGTCTCCTGCTGAGGCTAATGCTACTGCCCTTGATATCCTTTACAAAGGAGTAACATCGATTAATTTCGTTATTAAGAACAAAGATTTCTCGGCAGAGGATCTTCAATCACTTTTGAAGGAGATTTCTATTAGCTCGATAGAGCTTAACTTCTCGGGATGTGGTGCTATGACCGTTTTACCGTTATTTGTTGAGCTTATTGGTCGTGCAGGTCTTACAAGTGATCAGGTTGTTGCATCGTTCGATATCGATCCAATCATTAAGAAGCTAACCCTTAAAGGTAAAGAGTTTAATAACTGCAATAGAATGAGTTACGACTCTATTGCTCGTGCTATCGAGCTAATTAGAGAGTATCGTCGTATTCGTGTTGTCACTATTAACGGTACAGCTTTCAATAATGCAGGAGGTAATCTTGTTGAAGAGCTTGCTTGTTCGTTATCAGTAGCACACGACTATATTGTTGCTATGTTAGAGCGTGGCTTAACAATTGATGAGGCTGCTCGCACTATCAAATTTAATTTCTCGGCTGGTCCTCTATACTTTATGGAGATAGCGAAATTCCGTGCTGCTCGTATGTTATGGGCTAATATCGTTAAGCAGTATAACCCAGAGCGCGAGTGTTCGCAAAAGATTAGAACACACGCTGTAACATCACTATGGAACACTACCGTTTATGATCCGTATGTTAATATGTTAAGAGCTACTACCGAGGCTATGAGTGCTGCTGTTGCTGGTGTTCACTCGATAGAGGTTCTTCCGTTTGATGTGGCTTACGAGAAGCCTACGCCATTTGCCGAGCGTATAGCACGTAACCTTCAACACCTATTACGTGAGGAGTCGCATATTAATCATGTAATCGACCCTGCTGGTGGTTCATACTATATCGAGGTTCTTACTCAAACTATCGCCGATTATGCGTGGGGTATGTTTAAGGAGATGGAGGCTTTAGGTGGATATTGCGAAGCGTTTAGAAAGGGTTATGTAGCCGAGAAGATTAATGCTACTGCTGCTAAGCGTGATAAGAATATCGCAACACGTAAAGATATACTACTAGGAACAAATCAATATCCTAACTTCACTGAAAAGGTGAACGGTGTAGAATTATCTGCTACATCGTGTGGTTGCTCTTCGCAAGAGGAGTCTATTACTCCACTTCGTCAATATCGTGGTTCAGAGGCTTTCGAAGCGATGCGTTTAAAGGGTGATGCTGCTCCTGCACGTAAGGCATTTATGCTTACAATAGGTAATGTAGGAATGGCTCGTGCACGTAGCCAGTTTGCTTGTAACTTCTTCGCTTGCGCAGGTATCGAGGTTGTTGATAATCTAATGTTTGCATCAATTGAAGAGGGTGCTAAGGCCGCTAATGATGCAAAAGCTGATATTGTTGTTCTTTGTTCGTCTGATGATGAGTATGCTATGTATGCACCAACTCTAAAAGAGTCTTTACATAGCGATGCTATCCTAGTAATTGCTGGAGCACCTAGTTGCCAAGCCGAGCTAGAGGAGAAGGGTATTAACCACTTTATTAGTGTACGTTCAAATGTTTTGGAGACCCTTAAAGGTTATCAAAGCGAGCTAGGTATTTAATTTCTTAATCAAGATTTAGTAATGAGAGCAAATTTTTCAGATATAGCAACTAATGGCTGCCAGTCGGCTGATTGTTGCACTAGTGCTACTGCACAGCAGGCGAACGAATGGGTTACTGCCGAGCAGATAGCAGTAAAGGAGGAGTACACCTCTTCCGATTTAGAGGGTATGGAGCATCTTAACTATGCTGCGGGTATAGCTCCAAACCTACGTGGGCCATATAGCACAATGTATGTTATGCGTCCATGGACAGTACGTCAATATGCAGGATTCTCTACTGCGGCAGAGAGTAACGCTTTTTATCGT
>CAYJHM010000119.1:0-6626 GCA_964369935.1 uncultured Rikenellaceae bacterium | reverse complement strand
GCCAAACTGCTTAACCTCGATACCACTTTGTAGATTCTCGTTACCTGCTAAAGCACTACGCACATTACCGCTAGATACTTCGCTATCAAAACGAACTACATAGGTACGTCCACCCGAGAAATCGATACCCTCGCTAAGCCCATTAACAAATAGTGAACCTATTGATAAGATAATCATCGCACCAGAGATAACATAAGCAGTTTTACGCTTACTAACGAAGTTGAACTTAACATTCTCAAGAAGATTCTTAGTAGCCGAGTTAAAGAATGATACTTTACCTCCTTTATCTAGGATAGATACAAAGATAACCCTTGTAACGAATACCGAAGTGAAGAACGATGTGATAATACCCACAACAAGTGTAGTAGCAAAACCTTGAACTGGACCTGTTCCGAAAGCAACAAGTACTAGACCCGTGATTAGAGTGGTTGCATTACCATCGATAATTGCTGAATATGCTTGTTTAAATCCATCGCTCAACGATAGAGATAAACCCTTTCCTGCTTTAAGTTCCTCTTTAATACGTTCGAAAATAATAACGTTAGCATCTACCGCCATACCCATTGTAAGAACGATACCAGCGATACCAGGAAGAGTTAGAACCGAACCGAATGATGCTAACACTCCGAATAGGAAGAATAGGTTAGCAATCAGAGCGATTGAAGATACAAAACCTGCGCTACTATAATATATAATCATATATAGAAGAACGAACGCGAATGCGATGATGAACGAAATCATACCTGCATCAATCGATTCCTGACCTAGAGATGGTCCTACAACCGCCTCTTGGATGATACGAGCAGGAGCAGGAAGTTTACCCGATTTTAGCACGTTAGCTAAGTCGGTTGCCTCTTGAAATGTGAAACCGCCTGTGATAGATGATACTCCACCTGAAATTTCGTTTTGAACTGTTGGAGCTGAGTAAACATAACCATCAAGTACGATAGCAATATTTTTACCTACATTATCAGCAGTCATACGCTTCCATACACGAGCACCAGCAGGCTTCATAACCATCGATACCTCAGCATTGCTGCTAGTTTGGCTATATACTGGGCTTGCATCTGCTACCGAACCACCATCTAGTTTAGGTAGCCCATCTTTTGTATTTTTGTTGATAAAATATAATTCGTACATAACACCAGCCTCGTCCATAGCCTTAACGCCCCACATTGGAGTAACACCACGTGGTAACATCTGACGAATTTGTGGAAGAGAAAGGTAGTTGTTTACTTTAGCTGTATCTTTAGCGTGAACGCGCCCTATTACTGCAGTAGCATAAGGCTGACCTGTTGAGAAATCTACCGATGGAAGTAGTACCGAAAGTAGTGGATTACTAGCCTCCATATTGCCATCCACCGCTGTTGAATCTTGCCCTATAAGGTCTGAAACAACGCCACTTTGCTGCTCTTGAGTAGTTGTGCTCTTAGGTGCCTCCTCTTTTACCTCAACAACCTGCATCTCAGCAAGGCGTGAATCGATACTTTGAAGAAGACCAAAAACTTCGCTATTGTTAACTGTCTCCCAGAACTCTAGCGATGCTGTTCCTTGAAGTAGCTTACGAACACGCTCTGGCTCTTTTACCCCCGGTAACTCTACCAATATACGGTTACCGTTTTCAAGACGTTGAATATTTGGTTGAGTAACACCGAAACGATCGATACGGCTACGTAACACATTATATGAGTTTGCAATTGCACTCTCAGCCTGTGTACGTAAAACAGCTACTACATCCTCGTTTGATGAGTTAGGAGTAATCTGCTCTTTTAGCTCGTAGGTCGAGAATATAGAGCTTAATCGTCCTGTAGGAGCAACTTCGTTATATGCCTCTGAAAATAGAGTGATATAGTCTGCACGACTATCCCTTTCACGCGTGTCAGCTAGAGCCAATGCCTCATTGAACTTAGCATCTTTACTATTGTTTGAAAGAGCTACGACAACGTCTTTAACATTGATTTGTAGCATTACATTCATACCACCTCTAAGGTCAAGACCTAAGTTTAACTCCTTCTCTTTAGCTTGCGCGTAGGTGTACTCTACTAGACCGAGGTCATACACTACTACCGACTTCATTGAATCAAGGTAGGCCACTTCAGCCTGCAAATCCCCCCCGGATAGTGTGCGAGCCTTGTTCTCCACACTGCGGGTGACGAATGTAAACGATAGCTGGTATAAACAAGCTATCGCTAGAGCAAACGCCAAAAATTTAATTGCACTTTTGTTTAGCATCGTAAAATTTTTATTTATATATGTATTTGTTATTTAAAAAAACAGCTAATAGGCTACAAAGATACATTTTTATATCATTATTCCAACATTTTTTAGCATTTATTTTAACATTTCATTAAAAAAAGCCCCTTAAATAAAGTAAAATAGAGGGATATATAATCTAATCCCTCAACTCCTCTACAAGCTCAATAATAACTCCCTTGGCAGCCAAAATCGTACCAGTAAAACATATCTCACCTTGTAAAATATTAGCAACCGATTCAATCGTACTACCCTCTGAGGTTATCAAAACCTTATATTTACCATCCTTTGGAAGCAATTTTTTAAACTCGTTATAAATCAGTTTGCCATCCTCGGATATTTCTCCAATAAAAATATAAGGCGAACCTAAATAACGATTAGCTACATCAAGCCCACCCCTACGAATAAGATTACGAATAGTGGTTGAGGAGATGTCACGTTCATCGATACCATACTTCTCAATTCTTGTAAGTTTTATATCCATTGAATCAGCTAATTCGTTGAGCTTATCATAATCAAAATTATTTGGTGTGCCAAACCTATGATTATATCCCATAATCAGCTCTTTAGCCTGCAAGTAGTTACCTATATATTCAACAAAAAACTCCTCCATTGATACTGTTGCCATTGCCTTATCAAAATTTAGTTCAACAAGGTAATCAACACCTAACTGCTCTAACAAATAAGCCCGCTCTTTAGGCGAGTTTAAAAAAAACAGGTTCTCATCATCATTAGACAGAGCAACCCTAGGGTGTGGCGAGAAGGTAACTACTACACTCTCTCCACCTATTTCAGCAGCCCTCTGTGTGAGCTTTGAAATAATTTCACGATGCCCGATATGTACTCCATCAAATGAGCCTACTGTCACTACTGGGTTACTAAATGATACACTATCACCACTTACTATCTTCATATATTTATCATTTGATAATTATCAATATTTTGCATTAAATTTATTAGACTTGGCAAAATTACATAAAGTTTTTTTATAATAGGCATTAAAAATAAAAAAGTTTCGTTATTTTTGTGTGATTTATTAATTCAGGTTATTTTTATGCGCTATTTTATCAAACTATCATACTTAGGAACAGCATATCACGGCTGGCAAATTCAGCCCAATGCACCATCGGTACAACAAACCGTTGAAAGGGCACTATCTACATTATTATCCGAGCCAATCTCAATAACAGGAGCAGGACGAACAGATACAGGTGTTCACGCTGCTAATTACATAGCTCATTTCGACTGCCAAAAGTGTAAGAAAATTACCTCAAACGATTTTATTTACCACCTTAATGCAATTTTACCAGCAGATATTGTAGTTCACTCGATAAGGGCGGTAAATGATGATGCACACGCTCGCTTTTCGGCCTTAGACAGGGAGTATAAATATTATATTACTCTCGAAAAGAACCCTTTTACCCAAGGCAGAGAGGTGTTCGTTCCCTACCCTCTTAATGTTGAACAGATGAAGATGGCAGCAAATTGTTTATTTAACTACACCGATTTCACTAGTTTTGCTAAGCTGCACGCCGATACTAACAACAATCTTTGCACAATTAAAGAGGCATATTTCGAGTGTGATGGTAAGAGGCTAATATTCACCATTAAGGCAAACCGCTTTTTAAGAAATATGGTGCGTGCAATAGTAGGAACATTGTTAATGGTTGGGCGAGGGAAAATAACTGTCGAGCAGTTTTGTAAAGTAATTGAAGAGCAAGATAGAGGCAAGGCGGGATCATCTGCTAACCCTTCGGGTCTCTTCCTAACAGCCATAGCTTATCCAGAGGAGGTGTATAAGGTATGAGAGTAGAATTTCTAGGTACAGGTACTTCGCAAGGGGTGCCTATGATTGGTTGCCACTGTAAGGTATGCTTATCAAACGACCCACACGATAAGAGGCTACGTTCGAGTGTTGCTATAACCGAGGGAGACACAACTATAATAATTGATTGTGGCCCCGACTTCCGATATCAGATGTTACGTTCGGGTATCGAGAATATTGATGCTATACTATTTACTCACCCTCATAAAGATCACACAGGTGGTATAGATGATGTTAGGGCGTATAATTATACACTGAATAGGCCAATGGATATCTACTCGGAAAGGTCAACTATTGACAATATCAAACGCGACTATTCATATATTTTTGCCGAGTATAAGTACCCAGGCGTTCCCGAGATAACACCACACATTATAACTAACGAACCATTTTCGATTAACGGTATAAATATTACTCCAATTAGGGGTTTACACCATAAAATGGGGGTTTTAGGGTTCAGGCTCAACGATTTTTGTTATATCACAGATATGAACTATATACCTAAGGGTGAATTAGCGAAGATTAAAGGTAGTAAAGTGCTAGTAATTACAGCTCTCCGTTGCGAGCCTCACATATCACACTTCGCACTCTCAGAAGCGATAGAGGTGGCCAATGAGGCTGAAATTAATAGAGTTTACTTTACTCATATTTCTCATCAACTGGGTCTGTACAGCGTAATTAATGAGACTCTACCAAAAGGTATGCAGTTAGCATATGACACTCTGATTATAGATATATAAGGGTAAAAAAATATGACAAAATAGTGCAATATATAAAAAAATGATTATCTTTGTGTCCTATTTATTGAGATAATATATATAATAAGTATAATAATTAATAAAATTTAGAAAGATGACGAAACCCTTAAAGATTGTTGTTTTGGCTAAGCAAGTGCCAGACACCAGAAATGTGGGCAAAGACGCTATGAAGGAGGATGGAACAGTCAATAGGGCTGCTCTGGAGGCGATTTTTAACCCTGAGGATCTTAATGCACTAGAGCAAGCATTAAGACTAAAGGATAAGTGCAGCGAGACTACTGTAACTATTTTAACAATGGGACCAGGACGTGCTGCCGAGATTATCCGTGAGAGTATGTTCCGCGGAGCAGATGATGGAATATTATTAACAGACCGTAAATTTGCGGGTGCAGATACTCTTGCAACCTCTTATGCTCTTGCTGCTGCTATACGTGAGATTAAACCAGATCTAATTTTCGCTGGACGCCAAGCTATCGACGGAGACACTGCACAGGTAGGTCCACAGGTGGCACAAAAGCTAGATATCCCACAGGTTACTTATGCCGAGAGTATCGAGAAATTCGAGAATGGTATCCTTACTATTAAACGTCGTATCGAGAATGGTGTTGAGATAGTTGAGGCTCCACTTCCTTTAGTTATTACAGTTAACGAGTCGGCTGCTGAGTGTAGACCACGTAATGCTCGTCGCTTGATGAAGTATAAGCACGCTATGACTCCATCTGAACTATCTGAGGTTGAAGATGATTACATTTCAGAAGTTCGCCCAACACGTGATTACTTAGTAATTAAGGAGTGGGGAACGGCAGATGTGACTGTTGAGGATAGTGAACTAGGAGGAACAGGTTCGCCAACTAAGGTTAAGCGTATCGAGAGTGTTGTGTTCCAAGCTAAGGAGTCGAAAAAGCTAACCGCCTCGGATGAGGATATTAGTTCGTTAATGGGAGAGCTGGTTGCTAACCACACCATTGAGTAGTAATTGTAATAAAACGAAAACAGATGAATAATATATTTGTATATTGTGAGTATCACGATGGTAAGGTAGCAGAGGTGAGTCTTGAGCTACTATCTAAGGGGCGTTCATTAGCAAACGAATTAGGTTGCAAGTTGGAGGCTATTATTCTTGGAAAGAATCTTGATGGCGTAGAGGAGTTATTAAGCAAGCATGGAGCGGATGTTGTACATAAAGCAGAGGGTGATAACCTAGAGCCTTATCGCACACTTCCTCATACTTCGATTGTTTGTGGTGTATTTGAAGAGGAGAAGCCTCAAATTGCTCTTATGGGAGCTACTGTTATTGGTCGTGATTTAGGCCCTAGGGTATCAAGTGCTCTTCACAGTGGACTAACAGCCGACTGTACTAGCCTTGAGATTGGTGATCACGAAGATAAGAGAGCTGGCAAGGTTTATAAAGATTTACTTTATCAAATTCGCCCTGCATTTGGTGGTAACATTATTGCAACGATTATCAATCCTGATTGTCGTCCGCAGATGGCTACCGTGCGCGAAGGTGTAATGAAAAAGGAAGAGATAGCAAATCCTACTCCTGCGGAAGTTAAGATTATTGATGCTTCAAAATATTTAACTGATGCTGATGAGGTAGTTAAGATTATCGAGCGTCATATCGAGCAGCTTGATATTAATATCAAAGATGCTAATATTATTGTTTCGGGTGGTTATGGTGTAGGTTCGGCAGAAGGGTTTAATCTATTACATAAGTTAGCTAACGAGATAGGTGCTGAGGTGGGTGCTACACGTGCCGCTGTAGATGCTGGTTTTGCTGAGCACGCTCG
>CAYJHM010000118.1:0-6704 GCA_964369935.1 uncultured Rikenellaceae bacterium | reverse complement strand
AGCAGAGACGCAATATTGTTACCATAAGCAAATTAATTAGTATAATCGCTCTATTCTATACTATCTGCAAATGGGCTACTACACAAAATCACTACATAATAGTCGCTATTGTATTACTGATTGCACTGGCTATTTTCCTCACAAAAATTGACAATAAGATTGTTCATATTATCAACCTTGCAAAGACATATATTAAACTTATTAACCAAGAGCTTTTAGCCATTAATGGGGACAGTTCGCAATTTGACGAAGGCGAGAGATACCGTTCGGCTAAACACCCTTACACTCACGATTTAGACATATTCGGAAAAAACTCTATTTTTCAGACCCTAAACCGCACTGTAACGGCAGGAGGAGGAGATATTCTTGCCCATAAACTTCAAAATATTTGTAAAGAGAAAGAGGAAATCGTTAATTATCAAGAGGCGGTAGCCGAGCTACGTGACAAACCTGATTTTAGATGGCTATTTACAGCAAGTGGCACTCTCTACCCTACCTCAAAGAGCGAAGATCGTGTTATAACAAATTGGCAGAGCAGCCAACCATTCCTCAAATCAAAGAGAGAGCTATATATTATCTACGCCTTTAACATATTAACTATTGTTAGTTGGGTACTAGCAATTTCAGGGCTTCTTTCGGTTATTTTTTCATTCACACTATCCATCTTACAAATGATGTATTCGATGCTATTAACTAAGCGCATTTCAAAACATCATAATGGCCTAGATAAATTTATTCGTGCAATAGGCAACTACACCTATCTAACTGAGGTTATCGAAAAGGAGGATTTCACCTCTGCACCACTTGCTCAAATCAAATCAACGCTATTTGGCGAGGTTAGTTCAAATGCACTACTGGCAAAACTTAAGTCTATATCTCAAGCGTTCGATCAGCGATTCAACCTGCTTGTTTTTATGATTGCAGATGGACTATTTATGAGAAGTGTTCACTGCGCTATATCGCTCGATAGATGGAGAATCAACTACTCGCACCACATAAATAGCTGGATAAATGCTGTTAATCAACTAGATAGTTGTATCAGCATAGCAAATTATGCATATAACCACCCTACACATACATTTCCAAAGATTACAGATAACTCTGTGATAAACTCTAACGAGCTATATCACCCTCTGCTTGACAGTAAAATTGCTGTAAGTAACAATTTTAATATCAATTCGCTTCATCAGCTTAAAGTTATTACGGGTGCTAATATGGCTGGTAAGAGTACATTCCTACGGAGCGTTGGCGTAAACTTTATCCTTGCCTCGATGGGTAGTGTTGTATGTGCTAAAGAGTTTACATTTAAACCTATGGAGCTATTTACTAGCATGCGAACAACCGATGATTTAGCGCAAGGTAGCTCATATTTCCATGCCGAACTAACACGCTTAAAGCAGCTTATCGATTGTGCGCAGGATAATAGTAATGGGGTATTTATTATCCTCGACGAGATACTTAAAGGAACCAACTCGGTAGATAAGCTAAATGGTTCGACAATGTTCTTAAAGCGACTACTTCCCCTGCCAATTTGTGGTATTATAGCCACTCACGACCTTGCATTAGGTAACCTACAAGATAGCTACCCTGATAATTTCGAGAATTTATGCTTCGAAATCGAACATCACGGAGAGGATATATTATACGACTACAAGTTAAAGAAAGGGGTTAGCAGCACAATGAATGCAACTATATTATTAAAACAATTAGGACTAATATAACAAAAAATTAACAATATATAATTGTTATTTGATTAATATGTTATATATTTGTTTTCTGAATGGTGTAAAAAATAGTATTAACATTTAAAATTTGATAAGATGAAACCAACGCTTTTAATTTTAGCAGCTGGCATGGGTTCAAGATACGGCTCGCTTAAGCAAATGGATGGTGTAGGCCCTAATGGCGAGGCTATACTTGACTACTCAATTTACGACGCTATCGAGGCAGGCTTCGGTAAGGTTGTATTTGTTATTCGTCACTCTTTTGAAGAGGAGTTTAAATCTGTCTTTTCAGCGGAGAGGTTCGGTAATAAAATTGAGGTTGAATATGTATTCCAAGAGTTGGATATGTTACCTGAAGGTTACTCGATACCTGAAGGGCGCGAGAAACCTTGGGGCACTAACCATGCTGTAATGGCTGCAAGTGGTGTTATCAACGAGCCGTTTGCTGCTATCAACGCCGATGATTTTTATGGTCGTGAGGCATTTGTTACGCTAGCAGACTATCTACGTAGTGTTGAAGGTGCTAATGGCGAGTACGCTATGGTTGGTTACTCATTATCAAAAACTATGTCTGATTTTGGTGCTGTTTCTCGTGGTGTAACAACCGTAGGCGACGATGGTTTTGTTGTTGAGATTAACGAGCGTAAAGAGATTATCAAGAGTGGCGAAGGTGCTGAGTATCGCACACCAACAGGTCAGATGATGCCTCTAGATATTAATTCGGTGGTATCTATGAACTTCTTTGGGTTCACTCCAGACTATTTCGCTCACTGCAACGAGCTATTCCGCAAGTTCCTTGATGATGCTATCAAGAGTGGTGACTTAAAGGCAGAGTTCCTTATCCCTACTGTAACAACCGAGCTTAAAAATCGCTCACTAGCACGTATGAAGGTATTAAATAGCGACGCTTCGTGGTTTGGTGTTACCTACAAAGAAGATAGACCATTTGTGGTTAATAAAATAACCGAGCTTGTTAGCGCAGGAATCTACCCAGAGAGCCTATGGAGCTAGAGCAACATATTGTTGGATTCACCTCTGAGGGTGAGGTTATCATTCGTTACACTATGACAAACAGTAGTGGAATGAGAGTTACACTACTTAATTGCGGTGCAGCTATCGAGAGTATAACCTCACCCTTAGAAAGGGAACTAACAATAACCTATCCATCATATAAGGAGTATCTCTCTGATTCACTATCGATGGGTAAATGTGTAGGAAGATATGCTGGCCGTATAGCTAAAGGGGCACTAACGATTGACGAAATAAACTATAAACTAAGTTCAAACGAGGGCACAACACATCTCAACGGCGGCGTAAGTTCTTTTAGTTCGAAGTTATGGCAGGCACGTAGCGAGGGCGATATGGTAGTTTTTAGTTATATATCGCCAAATGGCGAAGAGGGCTATCCTGGCGAGCTTGGTGTTGAGATTGGTTATACCCTTACAGATAATAACGAGTTATCAGTCACCATTATGGGCGAGAGTGATAACTCTACAATTGTAAATATTGCCCCGTTTGTATATTTTAGTTTTGGAAGCGAGGCACGATTATCAATCAACGCTACTAAACAGGTTGTATTAGGTCGAAAATCGATTCCTACAGGCGAGCTTAGCGAGCTTGACCTTCGAGAGCCTCAGGTTATTAATCAAGAGATAGATGATTACTGGCTCATAGAGGATAATAGCCCAAATATTATCAAACACCACGCTACATTAGAGAGCGGTGATGGTGAAGTAAAATTAGAGGTACGTTCAACCCAACCAATGTTATATGTCAGCAGTTGCGATGATATTGAGGGGTGTGGATTCAACTCAAAAGGCGAGGAGCTATCATCAAGAGAGGCTACCCTACTTGCACCAATGAATATAGCATATAACTCGATAAACAGAGTACTGCTAAGAGGTGGCGAGAGATACCACCACCAAACAATATACGCTTTTAAGTTTTAATACAAGCAATAATATGGAGATAAATGAAATTCTTAACATAGATAGGGAGCATATCTGGCATCCTTACACCTCGATGATTAACCCTTTAAAGGTGTATCCTGTTAGCAGGTGCGAGGGTGTACATATCGAACTATCAAGCGGTGAGAGATTAATTGATGGCATGTCGTCGTGGTGGAGCACTATTTACGGCTACAATAACCAAAGGCTTAACAATGCTGCCATACAACAGATAGGGTGTATGTCGCACGTTATGTTTGGTGGGTTAACGCACGAACCAGCTGTTACCCTAACTAAAAAACTATTATCTATAGTACCTAAACCACTTGAAAAGGTGTTCTATTGCGATTCGGGATCAGTGGCCGTAGAGGTAGCTATCAAGATGGCTCTTCAATATCAGCATGCCCGTTCTAAACCGTACAAACGTAAGATAGGTACTATACGAGGAGGTTATCATGGCGATACATGGAATGCTATGAGCGTATGTGACCCCGAAACAGGGATGCACCGCATATATAATAACCGCCTACCTGAGCAGCTTTTTGTTCCAATGCCACAAGTTGGATTTTACGATAAGTGGGATAACACATCTCTTGAGGTTCTGGAAGATATATTCTTATTAAACCACACCTCAATGGCAGCCTTTATCCTCGAGCCTATTGTGCAAGGAGCGGGAGGTATGCGATTCTACCACCCTAACTACCTAAAGGGGGTACGAGCGTTATGTAATAAGTATGATGTACTATTAATTGCCGATGAGATTGCAACAGGATTCGGACGAAGCGGTAAATTATTTGCTTGTAACTGGGCAGATATTACACCAGATATTATGTGCCTAGGAAAAGCTTTAACAGGTGGGTATATGAGTTTTGCAGCTACACTTACCACTCCAATTGTGGCAAACACTATTAGCCAATCATCACCTAACTGTTTTATGCATGGGCCTACATTTATGGCAAATCCATTAGCAGCGTCTATCGCCTCGGAGGTGGTATCGATGTTATCCGAAAATTGCCCACTAGAACGTATATCAGAGATTGAGCAACAGCTAAAATGCACTCTTGCTCCACTTAAGGAGTTAGCTACCGTAGCCGATGTTCGTGTTCTTGGAGCTATTGGGGTGATTGAAATGGTAAACGAGGTTGATATAGAGGCAATTCAGGCACAATTTGTGCAGGAGGGGGTATGGATTCGACCATTTGGTAGATTAATCTATATTATGCCACCTTATATCATAACTAACGAAGAGCTACAATTATTAACATCAGCTATGATTAAGGTGATAAATATTATTTAATATTTACAACCTTGAAACAACTTATAGTAATAGCAATAATCTCTCTTCTTGCAGGTTCATGTGCAAGAAGAGAGATTGCTCGTTTATATAAAAAGATTGACACATTAACTCAACAGTGCGATTCGCTTGAACACCTATTAAACGATAGTCGCCATTACTATTTCACCCACCACAATCACAGCGATACCCTAAGATATTATATTATAGGGCACATAGATAAACTTATGCAAAAAGGTGTAATTGCAAAAGTTTCGGGATTAAGCCGCGAGTATAAACCTCACCATAATCTTAGTGCCACCCATTTTAAAGAGGATAAACACCACATGATTGATTCACTAGAGGTGAAAGGTAAAAATCCACGTATAGTGGGCTGTTTTAACAGTAGCTACTACAAGTTAAAACAGACATCAAATGATAATCAATACACCTTTATCATTACCAATAGAGAGAAGTTTTGGCAATTCTCTTCACACCTAATAATAATTCACAATTAAGTTACATTTTTGTAATAAACTACAGAGGTAAATTTAACGTACCACCTCATAATTAAGAGATTAGGGCGATGCAACATTTTTTTTGTATTTACGTAACATTCTATTAACAATTTTTCAATAACTTTGCAACTGAAATTTTAAAAAAGATTAACTAAAAAAGCTAAATAATGAAAAAATTAATTTTAACTATGGCTGCCATAGTTGCAGTATTTACACTATCAGCACAAGAGAAGGGCGATTTTAAGATGACAGGTAAACCAATTATCACAATCTTTTCTAACTACAACTCGGGTATTGGTTCAGAAAGCGATAATTCTCCTAGGGGTTTCGAGTTTGATCGCGTATATTTAGGCTATAAGACATCTCTTACAAAGGAGTGGAATGCCGAGGTTGTATTCGATATCGGGTCAACTGGTCTTGATGATGCGTCGCTTGAGATGGTAGCTTACCTAAAGAAAGCTGCATTAACTTGGAAACGTAACAACTTAAAAATCTCGTTCGGTATGATTGGAACCAACACTTTCAAAGTACAAGAGAGTTTCTGGGGTTATAGATATATCTGGAAATCGTTTATGGATCAATATAAACTGGGTTCAAGTGCAGATATAGGAGTGTCTGGTTCATACACCTTTAACGACTGGTTAAGCGCAGATGCAAGCATTATTAATGGCGAGGGTTACAAGAAAGTAAATGTAGGGCAGCACCAACGTTACACTCTAGGGGTTACAGCTAAGCCAACCGACTGGTTACTTCTACGTATCTACGGCGACACATTTAAAGATAACGACTACCATACAGCACAGACATTAGCATTTTTTGCTGGTTACACTAACAAGTACTTTAAAATAGGAGCTGAGTACAATCTACAATTCGAAGAGAATGAAATGCCTATAGGCGCAACAAATCCAATACTTGATTCCGAAGTAAATGGTTTCTCGATTTACGGAACAGGTAATATATGCGATAAATTTAATGTATTTGCCCGCTACGATGACTACAACGAGTCGGATAAGAGCCGATACATTGTAGGTGTGGAGTACAAGATTAATAAATTCATCAAATTATCGCCAAACTATCAAGTAAGCAACCAGAAAGGAGTATCAGGTTCAGAGAAATTTATATATCTAAGCCTACAATTCAAACTATAATTTCAGTATAATACACACATTACAAGCCACATAGATAATAACTAAAAAATATTTTCATAAAAAATTTGGAAATCCAGATAAAAAGTTATATCTTT
>CAYJHM010000117.1:0-6736 GCA_964369935.1 uncultured Rikenellaceae bacterium | reverse complement strand
CAACGAGTTAGAGGCATTGGCAACACCTATAAGCTACCTACCTAGCGATGGTAAGGTTGTTGGAAAGCATAACGGGGCACACTTCTACACCGTAGGTCAGCGAAAGGGGCTAGGTGTTGGAGGTAAGAAAGAGCCACTATTTGTGATTGCAACCGATGTAGAGCGTAATATTGTGTATGTAGGGCAGGGGCAAGCTCATAGGGGGTTATATCGCAGAGCCTTATCTATACGTCCTGAGGAGGTACATTGGGTACGACCTCAAGCATCAATCAATGCTGGCAGTAGTTGTCGCTATGATATACGTATCAGATACCGACAGCCACTTCAAGGGGGAATTTTAACCCTCACACCTAACGGTAAAGGATATATTATATTCGACCAACTACAACGAGGAGTAACAGCAGGGCAGTTTGCCACGTGGTACACCTCTCAAGGGGAGCTAATCGGTTCGGGAGTGATTGATAAATAGTCGTCCCTTAAAAAGGCGGTTAGAGTTTTCGGGATTTATGCTGAGTAGTTTTTTGCTCTATCTATTTGCCTTGTAGCGGGCTACAAGGTGAATGGATAGAGTGAAAAAATACCAGCAGAAAACCGAAAAATCAACCGACTAATAGTTAAAATTACTAAAAAGTTGGTAGAAATTTAAAGCTCCAAGCTTAGTTAAAATATTTACAAACAAATAGTTAAACCTTTTTAAGGGACGACTAAATAACTAGAATGAAAGAGTAAGAGGTTTATGAAATTTTTATGTATCATATTTGCACTGTTTCTATCTGTTTGTGCTTTTGCACAGCAACAGATAGAGATTACCCCTGCTCAATTCAATTTTGGAAAGATAAAAGAAGAGAATGGAGCTATAAAGGCAAAATTTACCATAAAAAATATAAGTAAGAAGCCCTATATCCTAAATTATAGTTATTCAGGGTGTGGCTGTGTATTATCAAAAATTACGAAAGAGCCTCTTATGCCAAACAAGAGCCGTGAAATTGAGGTGGTGTTTGACCCTAAAGGGCGTCCTGGTCTTATAACTAAAGATTTGGTTTTAGTAAGCAATAACCGCAAACAACAAGACAAACTACCTATTCGTGGCGAAGTTATACCTCGTAAAAAGAGTGTTGAGGAGCTCTACCCTATCAATACAGAGGAGGGGTTGCGCCTATCTGATGACAAATTACCCCTTGGGGTAGTGGGCGTAGGGGAGAATCACACCTCATTTATTACAGTATATAACAGCAGTAAAAAGAGAATGCGATTAGAGGCATCGCTTGCTGACGGGGCACTTGCAACGGTTAAAATTGATACCACTACACTAGGGGCGAATAGGGAGACAATGCTACACTTCACCTTTAATTTAGCAGATAACGAGGTGTATGGCGAGGTAAAAGATACTATCATTTTAAAAGTAGATGGTAAGATTATACCTCAAAAAGTTTTAGTAAATGCTTTAGCAATATACAATATATTTAATATAAGTGACAGCGAGCGTGAGAATGCCCCAATAGCTATCTTATCGCCACGCAAACACACCCTTTCAAGGGGCGAGAGTATCAATTTAGAGATTCTTAATAATGGCGCTTCGAACCTTAAAATACTTGATGTAGTTGTAGAGAAAGGGAGCGCAGATTATAAGTTATCCGCTAGGGAGATTGCCCCTAAGGGCAAAGCTAAGGTTAGTGTCACACTAAAGGGAGATATGGCATCGGTATCGTTATTAACTAACGACCCTGAGAGCCCGATTATCACCTTAACATTAAAAGAGAGAGTAAATTTATGACAGATAAAAGTATGAATAAAAATTTTGAGATTATCACTAAGAGAGAGTTAGCAAAAAATATATACCTAATGGAGGTTTATGCTCCAAGGGTAGCTAAGAGTGCTAAACCTGGTCAGTTTGTGATTGTGAAGGTGGGCGATAAAGGCGAAAGAGTACCTTTAACTATTAGCGACTATAACATCGAACGAGGAACAGTTACTATTGTTACCCAAGTGGTAGGTGCCTCGTCGCTTAAGATATGTTCGTTAGAAGAGGGGGAGAATTTTGATAGTTTTGTTGGGCCACTAGGGCACCCTTCGGAGTTTGTTTATGATAATATAGAAGAGCTTAAAAGCAAGAAGATTCTATTTATTGCAGGTGGAGTGGGTGTAGCCCCAACTTATCCGCAAGTTAAGTGGTTACACGAGCAAGGCATAGCTGCCGATGTGATTGTAGGTGCAAAGAGTAGCGAGCTACTAATCTTAAAAGATGAGATGCAAAAGGTGTCTGGCGAGATGATTATAGCAACCGACGATGGCTCGATAGGCTTTAAGGGTTTAGTTACCGAGGCTATGCGTAACGAGATAGATAATAAAGGTAAGAGTTATGATATAGTTATAGCTATTGGCCCTATGATAATGATGAAGTTTGTTGCTCTTACAACTAAAGAGTACAATATAAGAACGATAGTTAGTCTTAACACCCTTATGGTTGATGGAACAGGTATGTGTGGTGCTTGTAGGGTGACAGTTGATGGTAAGACCCGCTTCACCTGCGTTGAGGGGCCTGAGTTTGATGGTCATAAGGTTGATTTTGATGAGGCTATGCGCCGTCAAGGGCAGTACAAGACAATCGAGAGTCGTAAGTTAAAGGCCGAGCAGGAGAGAGCTGAGGGTCATAAGTGCAGAATAAATTTACAGTAGTATATTAGAGATGGCAAGAGAGAAAATTGATAGAGTAGCAGCTAGAGAGCAAGATCCGCTACGCCGTGCCACCAATTTCGAAGAGGTGTGTTATGGATATAACCTTGAGGAGGCAATGAGAGAGGCTTCAAGGTGTATTTTATGTAAAAAGCCTGGGTGCGTTACTCAATGCCCTGTTGCGCTAAAAATTCCGCAGTTTATTGCAGCGGTAGCCGAGGGCGATATACGTAAAGCTTACGATATAATAAGCGAAGATTCGCTTCTCCCATCGGTGTGTGGTAGGGTTTGCCCTCAAGAGACACAGTGCGAGGGTAAATGTGTATTGGGAATTAAAGGCGAGCCTGTATCGATAGGTAAAATTGAGCGATTTATTGGCGATTGGGCTAAAGAACAATCAATAAAAATGGAGCCTGTAACTCACCGTAATGGTCATAAGGTTGCTATTATAGGTAGTGGCCCTGCTGGGTTATCGTGCGCTACTGATTTAGCTAAAAAGGGGTACGAGGTTAAAATATTCGAGGCTCTTCATCGTCCTGGTGGTGTTTTAGAGTATGGTATCCCTGAATTCAGGTTACCTAAGAGTGCTATTGTAGAGAAAGAGGTTACAAGTGTGCGCGAGCTTGGTGTAGATATCGAGTGTGATGTAGTTGTTGGGCGCACTGTAACAATAGACGAACTGATGGATGAAGAGGATTATAAAGCGATCTTTATCGGGTCGGGTGCTGGCCTACCTAAATTTATGGGTATAGATGGCGAGAACCTAAACGGTGTTGTATCGGCAAACGAGTTCCTTACACGCACCAATCTAATGAAGGCTTACGACGAGAGTTATGACACTCCAATCTATTCGGGCGATAAGGTTGTAGTTGTAGGAGGTGGCAACGTGGCAATGGATGCTGTACGAACAGCTAAGAGGCTAGGTGCAGAGTCGTATATAGTGTACCGCCGTAGCGAAAAAGAGCTACCTGCACGTGTAGAGGAGGTTCACCACGCTAAAGAGGAGGGTATAATATTTAATATGCTTACTAACCCTACACGTATTATCGAAGATGAAAATGGTTGGGTTAAAGGAATCGAGTGTGTGCAGATGGAGCTAGGCGAGCCTGACGAGTCGGGACGACGTTCGCCTGTAACCGTTAAGGGCTCGGAGTTTATAATCGAATGTAACGTGGTTATTATGGCACTGGGCACATCGCCTAACCCACTTATTGCATCTACTACCAAGGGGTTAGACACAAATCGTTGGGGTGGAATTATCACCAATAGCGAGGGGGGCGACACCACACGTGAGGGGGTATTTGCTGGTGGTGATGCTGTTACAGGTGCAGCCACTGTTATTCTTGCTATGGGAGCAGGCCGTCAAGCGGCCGCAGCAATCGATAGCTACGTAACTGAAAAATACGGTAACTAATCGTCCCTTAAAAAGTTGGTAGAAATTTAAAGCTCCAAGCTTAGTTAAAATATTTACAAACAAATAGTTAAACCTTTTTAAGGGACGACTAACTAATATAATATAAAAGGATAGAATATGACAGAATTAAATGAGCAGGAGATTATCCGCCGCAACTCATTGGCAGAGATTCGCAAATTGGGCATTGATCCCTACCCTGCAGCTATGTATGATGTAAATACAACAGCCACTGCTATACGTGAGGGCTACACCGCTGGGAGTAACGATTTTCAGGAGGTAGTGATAGCTGGACGTATTATGACTCGTCGAATTATGGGTAACGCTTCGTTTTTCGAGCTTCAGGACCATACAGGACGAATTCAGGTATATGTTAAGCGCGACGAGCTATGCCCATCGGAGGATAAAACTTTCTATAATACAGTATTTAAGAAGCTCCTTGATATTGGTGATATAGTGGGTGTTAAGGGTCGTGCATTCCATACACAAACAGGCGAACTATCTGTTCACTGTTCTGAACTAACTATTCTGTGTAAATCACTTCGCCCACTCCCTATTGTTAAAGAGAAAGATGGCGAGGTTTATGATGCTTTCAAGGATGCAGAGATGCGTTATCGTCAGCGTTATGTTGATTTAATTGTCAATCCTGAGGTTAGAGATACGTTCCTTAAGCGCACTAAGATAATGACTACAATGCGTAATTTCTTCAACGAAAGGGGTTATGCAGAGGTTGAAACACCTATCCTACAACCTATACCAGGGGGTGCATCAGCTCGCCCATTTATCACTCATCATAATGCCTTAAATATCCCGCTATATCTACGTATCGCTAACGAGCTATATCTTAAGCGTCTAATTGTAGGAGGATTTGAGGGCGTCTACGAGTTTGCAAAAGATTTCCGTAACGAGGGTATGGATCGTACTCATAACCCTGAGTTTACCGTGATGGAGATATACGTGGCATATAAGGATTATAAGTGGATGATGGAGTTCACCGAGCAGATGTTAGAGAAGGTAGCTCTTGAGCTACACGGCACAACCGATGTAACAATAGGAGATAAGAGTATATCGTTTGCTGCTCCGTTTGCACGACTAACTATGCGCGATGCTATTATCAATAAGACAGGGTTCGATATTAAGGGGAAAAACGAGCAGGAGCTGCGTGAGGCTTGCAAGTCGATGCATATCGAGGTTGATAACACAATGGGGAAAGGCAAGCTAATTGATGCAATCTTTGGCGAAAAGTGCGAGGCTGACCTTATTCAACCAACATTTATTACCGACTATCCAACGGAAATGTCTCCTCTATGTAAGCGTCACCGTGAGGATAGCGAGCTAACAGAGCGATTCGAGTTATTTGTATATGGCAAAGAGCTGTGTAACGCTTATTCAGAGCTTAACGACCCAATCGACCAACTAGAGAGGTTCCAAGATCAGATGGCACTATCCGAGCGAGGCGACGACGAGGCTATGTTTATAGATATGGACTTTGTGCGTGCTTTAGAGTATGGAATGCCAACCTGTTCGGGTATGGGAATCGGAATAGATAGGCTAACAATGTTTATGACAAACAATCTATCTATCCAAGATGTGCTTTTCTTTCCTCAAATGAGACCTGAGCGTAAAGCACAACAAGAAGAGAACGAAGATAATAACGAAAATAATTAATTGATATGAGATATATAGTAGCAGGAAATTGGAAGATGAACACCTCGATTGCCGAAGGTGTTAAACTAGCTAGCGAACTTGCCCCTGTGGCTAACGAGCTACGTAACGAGGGTGTTGAGATGATTATCGCACCTCCTTTCACTCATCTATCAGAGGTAGCAAAAGTAACGGAAGGCTCTTCGCTAATCTTAGCTGCGCAGAATTGCAGTGATAGGGTGTCAGGTGCTTTTACTGGCGAGGTATCAGCCGCTATGCTTAAAGAGCTAGGTGTTGAGTATGTTATTATTGGCCACTCAGAGCGTAGAGAGTATAATAACGAGGGTAATAAGTTATTATCTAGTAAGATAGAGCGTTTATTAGAGAACTCATTACTTCCTATATACTGTGTGGGCGAGACACTAGAGCAACGTGAGGCATCAAAGCAAGAGGAGGTAGTTGCTAGCCAGCTAGAGGAGGCACTATTTGGCTTTAGTAGCGAGCAGGTATCAACATTCATTATCGCTTACGAGCCTGTATGGGCTATCGGAACAGGATTAACTGCAACCTCAACGCAGGCGGCCGAGATGCACTCGTTTATCCGTTCAGTATTAGTAGATAAATTTGGCGATTCGGCTAAGAATATCCCTATCTTATATGGTGGTAGCTGTAAGCCTGATAATGCAATGGAACTATTTGCACAAAAAGATGTAAACGGAGGGTTAATTGGTGGTGCATCGCTTAAGAGTGGTGATTTCATCGAGATAGGTTCTTCATTTCTTCCAACTTGTAGCTGCAAGCACTAATTAGTCGCCCCTTAAAAAGGCGGTTAGAGTTTTCGGAATTTTTGGTGAGTAGTTTTTTACTCTATATGTTTGCCTTGTAGCGGGCTACAAGGCGAATGGATAGAGTGAAAAAATACCAGCAAAAAACCGAAAAATCTACCGACTAATAGTTAAACTTAGTAAAAAACTGGTAGATATTTTAAATCTACAATTCAATTAAAAG
>CAYJHM010000116.1:6276-6819 GCA_964369935.1 uncultured Rikenellaceae bacterium | reverse complement strand
CCTCTACTTCAGAAAACTGCTCGGGTGTTATCACTTTAACAGATGTAAACTGCTCAGCCAGTAGCTTTTCGAAGCTGGTACTACGTATAGAAGACATACTATCCTTCTGCTCAGGTGTCATCTTCATATAAAGGCTGTAGTGATACTCCATACCTCCATTCACAAATAGCACTGCTAAATCAATTTTATCACTAACACTCTCTTTCTGTGAATCACAGCTCGGTAAAACTGCAAAAGCAAAAAAGAGAAGTAGTAACGTCATCATTCTGTTTTTCATTTTTTTATTTATTTTTCAGTATTAATAAGTGTGGTAGTCTGTCAACTACCACACTTATACAGTTCATATTATACTCCGTAATACATTCCTCTACCATAAGCCTTATAACCAACACTTAATGGTCTGTCTGCAATACCTTCGTACTTCTCTAGTAACTCAAGCGTGTTAGCATCGTAAATATAAAGACCACCTTTATGTTCTGTTGTAGCATTCTCATCGTAGTAACCAACATACAGTTTAGTTAAGTCATAGCTTGTATTAAGTGC
>CAYJHM010000116.1:0-6266 GCA_964369935.1 uncultured Rikenellaceae bacterium | reverse complement strand
TAATAACTTTACCCTCTCCTAAAGCGATAGATGTCTCTGTTGGCAGCTGATAATTTGCTGAAATATCTTTAGGGTACCATACATATACACCATCTTTACCATCACTATAGAAGAAGTAACCGTAACGACCACAAGCAAACATTAGAGCATCTTTCAGGTAAGAAATATCTTGCGTAGAGGTGTAATTTACCTCTGTAAGCAAATTAAACTCCGGTTTATTACTCGTTTTAGTATAGAAGCTACATATCTTGATATTCAGAGGATTTGCAACCTCTCTAGCAACTACATATATAGCATAATCTTGTCCTCCATACATATAACCATTCATCTCGTGAAGTGCAACTATCTCATAACCCTCAAAAACATTATCCTTATATCCTGTTGGGAATGTTGCATTATAACTATCTGGATCTATTACACCTGTATTACTGTAGGGAAGATAACCGTACCTGCTCTCTTGATTAGTCCAAATAAGTGGTGAGCCTGTGTCGTTTCCCTGAATAAAAAAGTTTGTTAGAACTGGATTTGAGCCTCCTCCTGCATCACGAGTAAAGCCATACACTTTATCATAATCTTCGAATATTGTTCCCCTATCAGTGGTGTAGAAATCTATAATATTCTCAATGCGAGAGAATGTGTAACCTTTTTTGCTTTCTGTCCACAGATATATGTAATTAAACATCGCATCATCTTGTGTTGTAACAGCCTCTAGGGTCTCTCCCGGAAGAATATCATCAACCTTGATAACGTTATATATCTCAAAATTAAATGGATTAATCAAATATATCTCATTCCTTGTAAATATATATAGAACCTGTCCCGCAGGGTTACTTAATCCAGTCCAATCCCCCCTAGCTACATTCTTATGTATATATATCGGATCTTTTATCTGATATTCTGGATTTACCTGAGCTATATAATCTATAGCAAAACTCTGTTTCAGCCCTGCAGCTATATCAGTTGCAGATAGTGCTCTAGCAAACGAATAGTTAGCAATGCCATTATCATCAACACTTAAAACATATAGTCCTTCATCTTGGTTACGCACCTGAACTGTCCAATCTTTCACCTCGCTACCCCAGCTATTTGTTGCCTCTAAACGCACACGATAGCTTTTAGCCTCTTCAAAAGTGTAAGAGAAATCTTTAGTGGTAATATCTGTCACTACCTGCTCGAGATAAGACACAGAGGAACCATTATTCGATATTTCGTTATAACTCCATTTATATGTTAGCGACTCGTCGTGAGTCTGTGTTATATTTGGAGATATGGTAACTGCTAGACCTATATCAACACTTACAGTATCTAGTGGTGTTGATATCTTTATGTGTGAAAAATTTTGATTAGTCTCAGGAAACATAAGCACCGAATCATCTTTTGTACACGATAGTGCACTTAATAGCACACTTGCAAATATAATTATCTTTTTCATCTTTCAATCACAATTAAAATGGGTTAGTCACTCCTGATATTGAGCCATCATTTTCGGGGCTCTCTTGAAACTCATATAGTGGCATCCAGATATTCTCTCTAAAGAGCAGTGGATAGTAGAACCTCATAGAGTAGTATCCTGAAGAGGATGTTCCAGTAGGAGCATTCAGATATTCGCCATAAAGAGCAACAATTGTCGCATACATATATGGATCTCTCTCGCCATAAGCTCTAAAAAGCTCAATAATCTTAATATATTTAGCCATTGTGTACTCTCCTAAATCAGCCACATTGGTTGAATAAGTCCACCAATATGGGGTTGGAGGAAGAAAATCATCAAAAGTAAATGTAAACTCACTGTGTCCATTAACATCTAAATCGTCGCTAGATTTTATATCCACTGTAACTATTGCTCCGTTAGTCTTTAAATCATTGTGACGATGAAGGATAATAGGCACTTTAGCAATAACACTATCAGCCTTTAACAGAAACTGCTCTGGCATAGTGTAGTACTCTGCTTTAGCCGCTGGATATGTTTCACTTGCATATCTGTCATTATTAGCCTCTAAATTAAATACTCTATTGTGTTCTTTTGGCATACCAACCAATCGCACCTCTACCCAAACAGTATCTTCAGTGATATTGTCATAACCAAAGTTATAGTGAACAGAGTCGGTCTCCTCAGTTGCATATATGTATAACTCATCCTTTTGCGTTGTGTCATACAGCAAATAATCTTCATTAGCACTACAGGCATAAGCCATAATCAAAGGCAGTGCTAATATATATAAAATAGTTTTTCTCATATTATCTTTAATTTATAGTTTATCGTGCACTGAACTCTCCCTCAGGGATAGGTAACACATAAATAGCATTAGTAGCTGGATGGATAATACCCTCGGCATTTGAGCGAACCTCCATACCCTTCTTTTTCATATCAAACCAGCGAACACCCTCACCAAAATACTCTTTCCAACGCTCATTATAGATAACCTCCTCAGTAAGTGTTATGGCGGGAACACGCTCTGACAGCTTTGTTAGACCTCTTGAGTTTATAACTGTATTTATACGCTCTTCTGCAAGTGCTGTATTACCCTCTTTTAGATAACCATCGGCTGAAATGTAGTACATTTCAGGGATACGTAGTATCGAGAAACCTTCAACTGCTAGTGGGTCAATCGGCTTGAAAGCATCACTAAGCCCCACCTCTTCATTATTAAAACGCTCCTTGTCAACCATCTTCATACAGCCATTAAACTCTGGATCATCATTTCCTAGAACCATACTGAACCAGTTTTGACGAACATCAAAAGAAGCATTAGTACTTAAATCTTTTGAATACACATCAAGGTATGAATCATAAGCTGCTTGATTATCGCTATAAACCCTAAATGAGTCCATTCTATAATCAGCAAGATACTTTTTCATTGTCTCATAGAAACGAGTTGAATAAACACCAAAAATTGTTTCAGTGATTGATAGTGCGCCCCCAAGCATTGTAGGCACCCTATCACGAGAGGCAAGTGGAAACTTACCCGAATTGATAACTTTTTCAGCCTCTACTTTTGCCTTAGCATACTCCCCCATAGTCCAATATGCTCTTGCAAGTGTTGCTGTAACAGCATAGATATTCATATGCGTCTCACGGTGCTTAATAAAGTTAGCTGAAGCGGTCCACTCATCATAATTATCATCATCTTCTGCTATCTCGCGCGGAAATGCCACATACTCCACATCTTCTGCAAGAAGCTCTTGAGCCTTTAGCAAATCTGCAACAATCATATCATAAGTTTCGCTTACGGTCGAAAACTCTGTTGCCTCATAAGAGTAGGTTGTTACGTAAGGAATACCCGTTGATGAACCGTTACGCTCGACGTGCGGAGCAAATAACCTAGCCATATCTAGGTGCAAGAATGCTCTCATTCCATATAACTCACCAAGATATAACGACTTCATAGGGTAATCAGCCTCGCTCTTTGGTTCAATATTGATAATCGCATTATTTATCCACGATATTACCTCATATGTTTTTAGCCACATATCATCTATAGTGCTTTTAGCATCGTTATAGCGGTATTCTGTTATAGCAGTAAATATACTGCCACTGCCCTCAATATATCTAAAATTTTGAGCAAGCACCTCAGGCACAGCCCAAAGCATATCTTTGCCATACAACTGCTCTTCTCCCAACTGAGAGTATATAGCAATTAGTGCATCTTCACAACCCTTAGTTGTTGCAAACATATCTTCGTTTATCACCTCCGACTTTGGATTTAAATCCAAGAATTTATTACAAGAAGTTGCAACAAGTGTCAAGAGGCATAATATATATATTAATCTATTCTTCATAATTGATATTTGTTATTAGAATGTTGGACTTATTGTAAAACTAAAACCACGAGCAAATGGGTATGCCGTACCCCTCTCTTGGCTTACTGTTGAGAAACGAGCAACATCATTCACAGTTGCACTTACATTAAGCCTTTTAAAGCCTATTTTCTTCACAAAATCATTTGTAAATTCGTATCCAAAAGTAATATAAGAGATTGACCAAAAATTCTCTAACTCAACAAAACGAGAAGAGTGATGATAGTTATTATTTCCCCACGCATTGGGTACTGCAGTAATATACTCTACAACATCACCTGGTTTTTGCCATCTGTCAGTAAAGGCTCTAATATCCGAATTGTTTTTAGGATTAATTTGCTCTATACGCGTAGCTCTAGTCGAGTTATAGATATAGCCACCCATAGAGTACTGAGTACTAATACTGAATGAAAAACCTTTGTAATATAGGTAAGTTGAAAGGGCCCCTCTAATAAGTGGAGTCTCATCTCCTAAAGCCACTTTATCTTCTGAGTCGCAGTCAAATGTCTTATTGCCATTCTTATCAATAAATATCTCTAATCCACTTGCGGGATCAATACCAGCCGATTGTACGGCATATATCTCAGTTAGGCTATTACCCTCAACATACATTGTAAGTGGAGATTCGCCTTGGGTTGCCCCATTCGAGATATTAAGATTTGCAAGACCATCTCCAATAGAGACTAATTCATTGCGGTTCATAAGACCATTTGCTGTAACTCTCCAAATAAGATCGTTGCTTTTGATAATGGTACCTGAAACTGTAAAATCGAAACCATTATTTACCTGCTCACCAAAATTTGTATATGCTACCGTCTGACCTGTTGAGTATGGCATTGAGATAGGAACAATCATATCTACAGTTCTATCTTTATATACATCAATATTAACCTCAAGACGACTATCCATAAACGATGATGTTAAACCAATATTAAATTTCTTTGTTGTTTGCCACATAAGGTCTGGATTGCCCATTGTGATAGGTGCTGCTCCATAACCATAGAGTCCTTCGTAGTCTGAGCTATACTCATAAGTGGTAATAGCTTGATAAGATGCAAAGTTAATACTACCAGTGTGGCCATAACTACCTCTAAGGCGCAATACATCAATCCAATCTGCACTCTTCACAAAAGATTCGTTATGAATATTCCATCCGAGACCGATACTGAAGAATGGTGCATAACGTTTATCTACTCCGAAAAGAGATGACCCAGACAGACGGTATGAAGCATCTGCAAAATATCTATTTCTGTATGACAGATTTAATGCAGAAACAAAGGCGGCGGTTGCCTGCTCCGAGCTTTCACCCGTAGCCTTAGAACCAGCTAAGAAGCCATTTGCGAATGTTGGATCTGTAAGATAATCATCAAAGAAACCATAAACAGTATAGCCATTAGGACTTGTTCTGCTCTTACGTGCCTCAGCTCCTGCATTCACTGTAAGCATAGAGCCGTGACTATCTAAATTTACAGAGTAGTTAGCTGTCAGCTTACCATAATAAGCTGTACCGTAGGCACTATTTATATTGTATGAACCAGAGTATGCTGGTGCGGTATTTTTAAACACTGACGAGTATGGAGATATGTATTTGTCACTTCGAGTGTCTGAGCTCTCAAGCGAACCGAAACCTGTAACATAGAAACCTGGCTTAATATTCCATCGTGCATTAATAGATGCTGTAACAGTTTTCGATACCGACTCATTAAATGACGATAATGATGCCTCATATAGAGGATTTGACATCTCCCAAGAGAGAAGAGAATTTAAATCACCATTAATATCGTAAGGCGAATCGTACGGGTTGGCACTAACAAAAGTACTGAAACTGCCATAAGGAGAATCAGCAGTTCTATTCTCAGTGTAATCAGCTCTTACAGTTGTAATTAACTTTGAGTTTAGGTTATGCTGAAAATATACTCCAACCCCTGCATTTGCTCTACTATCCTCTTTCATAACACCAGCTGTTTCCGATAGACGTGCCGTCACTTGATAGTAAACATCTGAACCTTGTCCAGATAGACTTAGGTTATGGGTGTGTGAAAAAGCAGTACGTAGAGGCTTACTCATCCAATCGGTGTCCATTCCAGCATTCACACGCTTTAGTTTATTTAGATAATCAAGATATAAATCACCAGACGCATCATCATAAACACCCGATATTCTCTCAAACTCCAATTTCTCTGCGGCATTCATCATATTGTAGTCTGATAAATCAGCAAACTCAATCTGTCCTGTAAAGTTATATGTCAAACGTAGTGCCTTATCATTTACCCTGCGACGGGTGATAAGAATAACACCATTTGCAGCTTGCTCACCGTAAAGTGCCGTTGCAGAAGCATCTTTAAGAGTTGTAACAGTCTCGATATCCGAAACATCCATATCATATAGTGCCGCAAGTGTAGACTCTACCCCATCAATAACAATAAGTGGAGAATTTACTCCAACTTCATTTTCAGTATTTATAGAGC
>CAYJHM010000115.1:0-6822 GCA_964369935.1 uncultured Rikenellaceae bacterium | reverse complement strand
TTTACATATCAATATTTTAGTTAATTATATAGCTTTATATATCGACCAACTTTTTTAATGATTTTATCTATTAGTCGGTTGATTTTTCAGTTTTTTAAGGGACAACTAATTATAGTAATTAAAATCATAAATATCGGTATAACCTCGATATGAAACCTCTGTGCGAGATGAAATAGTCACCTCAATATCGTACTTCTCCCTTTCGTTCTCCATTTCGTTTATAACTACCGCCCCACTTGAAGGCATATCGACAGATGAATATAATGGCCCTCCGCTCGCATAGAACCTACCAAATACTAACTCATTAGCGATATTACACATCACCTTTATTGGAGCAGAACATTCGTAAACTATGGTCTCGCACTCTCCCGAAATTACGAACTCACGCTCCCCTGCTACGGTAGAAGATTCCTTATCAATCACATTAAATTCGAACTTTAAACCATTAAATTTCTCGTTCTTATTAGTTAATTTCAACTGCGAGTCGGCTGTACGTTCGATATTCATTACACTGCCTCCTAATATTAACTCCCACACCGATCCTACTTCATCTATCTTTGTGTTATCTGTTATAATCTTTATCTCATCATCATAAATAGTATAACTATCATAGTAATATACTGTAAATATCCTAATTGTATCTCCCTCAATACGCAACTTGAAATTCCTAAAATACTTATCCTCGATACTATCTCTATCCTCTTGAGAGGTTGCCTCTTTCCACTGATTTGCCCTTAATGCTAAATCAAGTGCGGCTATTGGCATCTTCACTTCATTTAGTGTACTTTCATACACCTCGTATGCATAGTGTGTTTTATTTGAATATGGATAATAATTATCGTGATACTCAGTTAATGTACACGACGAGAGTGCTAACAATGGCAACAAAATATATAATAAACGTCTCATAATTCTAAAATTTTAATGTTAAAAACGATAACCTAAACCACAACGGAATGTACCATAAGCAGAGTTACCTAGTTCGGCAAATCCAAATATTTTTTTACCCGCTTGAATACCAATTAACGCTGCGTGATAGTGCAACTCGGTTGAAAAATCATTGTAACCTCGCTGCCCTTCATCGTTAGTTGTAGATATAAAACCTAAACCTAATCCAAACGACGAATAAACCGATACATACTTACGATTAAGCCAGTATAGCTTTAAATTTGGCATCACCGTAAAGGCCGATATATTACTAGACAGAAGATATTTATCCGTATAAAAATCGTAATACCTATCACTCTTAGCAGAGTAGCCCGCAGTTATCTCGATTGCAAGATTTCGCATTAATCGGTATGTGTACCCCAACGAAATAGAGGGATATTGAAGAGAATTATAGAGATAACTCTCTTTATAGCATGGACCTGAATAGTAGTAAGGCTCATAGTCGTAGCAGCCATAATACTGCCTATCAACATCCATTGCCCCTACACCTAAGCTAATTGTAAGTTCATTACGACCTTCGCCAATCCAATTAGCATTTTTATTTACAAAAAACCCTTTAATGTGCCTATCAAGCACATTATTAGCACTGCTCTGTGCATTAACCAACATTGGTGCTACGAGCATAAGCAGAAGTAAAAATTTTAATCTCTTCATAAGCTGTATTTTTAGTTTGTTATATTATATAGATAAATCAAACTTTAATTTCGTTGCACAAAATTAGTAAAATTTAACTATCAAACAATATATTTTAATTATTTTTAAAATTAAATAGGACAACTTCAAAAAGTTGCCCTATTTAACTCAAAAAACTTAGGTTTACACTTTCTGGGTAAACTTTCGTGAATGAACCATATTTTCTGGTTTTAGGATATTATCTAACTCCTCCTTGCTCATAAGATTTCCCTCAATGATAAGGTCGTAAACACCCCTATTCTCCTCAAGTGCACGCTTAGCTAGCTCGGTAGATGCCTCATACCCTAAATATGGATTTAATGCTGTAACTAGCCCAATCGAATTATAAACCATTCTCTTGCAATGCTCAACATTTGCTGTAATTCCATCGATACATCTGATACGTAGAGTCTCCATTCCGTTAATTAACATCTCTATCGACTCGAACAACGAATGTACAATAACTGGCTCGAATGCATTAAGCTCTAACTGCCCCGCCTCAGAGGCAAAAGTTACAGTTAGATCGTTACCAATAACTTTAAATGCTATCTGATTAACAACCTCTGGAATAACTGGATTAACTTTACCTGGCATAATGGTTGAACCTGGCTGCATTGGAGGAAGATTTATCTCGCCAAAACCAGTACGTGGCCCCGACGACATAAGGCGTAAATCGTTACATATCTTAGATAACTTAACCGCCATACGCTTAATAGCCGAAGAGAAGATTACAAAAGCTCCTGTATCATTAGTAGCCTCAATTAAATTTCCTGCTGCAACGAATGGCATACCTGTCACCTCACGCATATATCTCACACATATAGGGGTATAATCAGGGTCAGCATTTATTCCTGTACCAATAGCTGTAGCACCCATATTAATTTCGTGGAATAGATTAGCATTCTGAGTAATACGCTCTATCTCCTCACGAAGATTTGTAGCATAAGCTGTAAACTCTTGCCCTAGGGTAATAGGTACAGCATCTTGCATCTGTGTACGTCCCATTTTTATAACATCAACAAACTCATCGCCCTTTCTGTCGAACGCATCAATTAATAGTTGCAACTCTTTTAATAATCTACTTTTAGCTAACAATAGAGCTAACTTAACCGATGTAGGATAGGCATCATTTGTTGATTGCGACATATTTACATGGTTGTTAGGGTGACAATATTGATACTCGCCCCTTTTATGCCCCATAAGCTCTAAGGCACGATTGGCAATCACCTCGTTAGCATTCATATTGGTAGAGGTACCTGCACCCCCCTGAATCATATCAACCACAAAGTGATCGTCAAATTTACCCTCAGCTACTTCGTCGCATGCTGCTACAATAGCGTTACACACCTCCGAGGTCATAAGATTAAGTTCGTGATTTGATAACGCCGCTGCTTTCTTAACCAAGGCCAAGGCTTTGATAAACTCCGGGCGAGAGTTCAGCTTAATAGGAGTGATATTAAAATTATCAACAGCTCGTATGGTTTGTATACCAAAATAATACTCATCAGGGATCATCATATCCCCAAGCAGATCGTGCTCACTACGGGTAGCACCTGATAATGTAATCTTCATAATTCTATCATTTTTTGTTAATATATTCACACCACAAAATAGTACACAACCATAGGGTAGCTACATTTACTACTTTGATGCGGCAAATATACACTATTTTTTTTATTTCGCACCAAATTTGATAGAAAATAGTAAAAATAAATTAATTTTGTGATATCGTTCCACTAAACTGCGCTGGACCTACAAACGGAGTAGATAAATCTAACTGCCCATATCCATTAATGGTGACATCAAATTCGAAAGTAAAACTATTCATACTCCAAGTATCTACTGCCTTAATTTCGATACTCCAACCTTTATTATTAGATTTGGGTTCAGCACTATACGAGTAATTTCCAGTAAAAAAGTCTAATTCACGTGCAATAGATGGTCTTCCAGTTCGTGGATTCCCTCCATATACAGGTAATTGCACAGTTAGTTGAGTTGGTGTAACCTCAACATAATAGTTATTATTTAGTTGCTGATAAGGTGCAATAATAGAGCTTGCATAGATTAAATCGTTAGCGTAGAATGTAAAATTTCGAGACTCTATCATACCTCTTGTCTGCTCTAGGTTTAGCGTATCTCGTTGTGCTCGCCTAGCAGCTCTTTGGCTACGTTTATCTTGTTGTTGAACATACGCATCTGCTCGTAAAAATAAATCATTAGCTCCTAAGCCAACTAACGATAATACAAATATAATCAAAACTACTCTCTGTTTCATAATATAATATTCTAAGTAAAATCAGATATATTCAATATCTGTGCCTAAATTACATAAAATAATACTTTTATTGTTCGGCAAAAAATCTTAACTTTGTGGTCTTAATAAACTTAAATAATATTTAACAATGAAACTACTAAAAACAGTACTGGTAGCGGTGACACTATCACTTTGTGGTTGCACCTCGAATAGCGACAAGTTAAATCCTGCCCTAACAGAGGAGGGTGTAAGTATCGAATTAGCAAATCATCGTTTAGAGAGCCTGGGTGATGTTAATTACAAACTCCATTTCGATATACCTGAAAACACCGAACAGCAGGTTAAAGGTAATGTAGAGATTAGTTTAACTAAGAACGATAACAGCAACTTAATTCTCGATTTTTTTGCTCCTGTAGGAAGTGTGCATAGCCTGAAAGTAAACTCTACGGTTGTTGAGGAGATTAACCACCACAACCAACATATTATTATACCTGCTAAACTACTAAAAGCAGGACAAAATATTGTAAATATCGAATTTAGTTCAACAAATACAGGACTTAACCGCAGAGATGAGTTCATCTATACACTTTTGGTTCCTGATAGAGCTCGTACCCTATTCCCCCTTTTTGATCAGCCAAGCATCAAGGCAAAATATGCACTTTCGCTAACTGTACCTAGCAGCTGGAGTGCAATATCTCAAACACGAATATCTAAAGAGAGCAAACTTGAGGGTGGGCGCAAATTTGTAGAGTTCGCCAATAGCGAGCCTATTAGTAGTTATCTATTCTCGTTTGTAGCAGGCAAATTTGAGTATGTATCATCGCAACGCAATGGTCATGAACACCGCATATACCACCGCGAGAGTGATCCTAAACGTATAGCGCAGTTCGATGATATCTTCAACGAACTATTCCACTCGCTCGACTACCTAGAAGAGTACACCAACACTCCTTATCCATTTTCGAAGTACGATATGGTTCTAATACCAGGATTTCAATATGGCGGAATGGAGCATATAGGAGCAACTATCTACCGAGCATCGATAATGTTCTTACCACCAACACCAACTATCGATCAACGTATCTCGCGAGCTAAACTAGTTGCTCACGAGACAGCACATATGTGGTTTGGCGACTTGGTAACAATGGAGTGGTTTGATGATGTGTGGACAAAAGAGGTGTTTGCAAACTACTTCGGAGCAAAAATTGTTGCACCGCTATTCCCCGAGCTAGACGAGCGCCAGAGTATGCTTAACTACTTTGCACTGGCATACAACGAAGATAGAACAGTAGGTGGCACATCGATAAAGCAGGAGCTAGATAATCTTAAATATGCTGGATTGGTGTATAATAGTATTATATACAATAAATCGCCTCTTGTGCTTGATATGATAGCCGAAAAGATGGGTGATGAGCCATTAAAGAGTGCTATTCGTGAGGTGTTTAAAAAGCACTACTTATCAACGGCTAGATGGGAGGATTGGTTACAAGAGTTTGACAATCACACAACCGAAAATTTAAAGAGTTGGAGCCATAATTGGATGTACGAAAATGGTATGCCACATATTACAATAAATAGAGTTGATGGTGGGGTAACAATATCGCAACGTGACCCTAAAGGACGCTCTTTGATTTGGGAACAGTTTATATCATTTAAAGCAATTGATTCGCAGGGTAAAAGTAGCGAACATAAGCACTACCTATCAAGTAGCGATACAACAATAACTCTAGGCTTTACACCAAAATATATTATACCTAACAGCGACGGAAGGGGGTATGGATACTTCGACACCGAGAGCGCTTCGATGGATTATATGCTAGCAAATCTATCGAAAACAACCTCTAGTATCGAGCGACGTATGGCACTAATCACTATCTTTGACAATATATTAAATAAACCAACAATCAAATCGGTTGAGCAATTAATCAACCATCTTAATAACGAGCGTGATGCCCTACTCTACTCTACAACTTTGGGATATGTAACTCAACTATATAAGACCTATGGCACACTTCTAACGAACGACAAAAAGGAGCTAACTAAAATAGGTAATATACTCGATTCAACCCTATGGAACATAGTAAATAATAAAAATGTATCTGCGGGGATACGTGCTACCTCATTCAAGACTATTTACTCGTTACTACTAACAGATAAGAGCATCAATAGTGTACGAGACCACCTTTACAAGCAGAGTGCACCAAAAGGACTACAGCTTAGCGAACGTGAGTATATGACCATTGCAATGAACCTAGCACAAGTTTTACCTAAAAATGGTGCCGAGATACTCGCCGACCAGGAGAGACGAATAATAAACCCTGACAACCTTGAAGAGTTTAAATTTATTTCACGAGCAGTGAATCCTACCTGTAATAAACAAGAGCTATTTATACAGTTACTAAAGGAGGAGAATAGGACAGTTGAGAAATGGGTAGAGCAGACATTAGGATATTTAACAAATAGCCGTGCTGATATTAAGACAGCTAACAGTTTTATTACACCAGCTCTTGACATTCTACCTGAAATTCAGCGTACTGGGGATATATTCTTCCCACAAGGATGGTGCAGAGCTCTTCTAAGTGGCAACACTAGCAACGAGGCATTTTTAATAGTTGATAGCGTGCTAAATAACAACAAAAATATGCACCCTATGCTAAGGAGTAAGCTACTAATCTCTGCCGACCACCTATACCGCCTACATAAATAGTCGCCCCTTTAAAAGGTTTAACAATTTACTTGTCAATATTTTAGCTAAATATATAGCCTTAAATATCTGCCATTATTTTTAATGATTTTAACTATTAGTCGGTTGATTTGTATTTAAGGAGGGAGATTCCCTAAATGCAAATCACCTGACTTACAATCTGTTAAAATAGCTAAAAGCTAATATTTACCCCCATTTCTGAGAATTACCTCAAAAATGGGGGTAATATTTTGTTTTTAACGCA
>CAYJHM010000114.1:0-6874 GCA_964369935.1 uncultured Rikenellaceae bacterium | reverse complement strand
CTGCTGGTACTACAATAGTGTTACATTTTGCAGCCAGTTCGCCAATTGTACCCATACGGATAGATACCGCCATATTTGTTAATATAATCTCGGCACCCTCTTCAACAGCCCTTTCGGCCACTTTCCAAGCAATCGAATCTTCGTTTAATGCTCCAAAAATAATTCCCTTTTTCCCTTTCAGTAAGTTATAACTCATAATATTTTAATTTTCGTTGAGAGGAATATAAACAACCTCTATCCCAACACGTTTTAACAAATTTATTCCATCATTACAGTGATAATCCTTCGAGTAGACCACCCTAATAATACCACACTGAATAATTAATTTCGAACACTCAAGGCAGGGCGAATCGGTGACATAGAGCGTTGCCCCCCACGAGTTATTATTTGATTTTGCAACCTTTGTAATGGCATTAGCCTCGGCATGCAGAACATAAGGCTTAGTTTTAAAATCTTCATCCTCGCACACATTCTCGAAACCCGCTGGTGTACCATTAAAACCGTCCGATATAATCATCTGGTCTTTTACGATAAGTGCCCCAACCTTTCTGCGCTCACAGTACGAGTTCTCTGCCCATATTGCAGCCATCCGCAGGTATCGTACATCTAGCTGTCTCTGTTTAGTTTCGTTATATCCCATATGCTCGACTAATAAAGAAAGTTATTAAATGGATACCTTCCGCAATGCAGTTCGTATATCATCTTATACATATCACTACGTAGCTTATCGGTATTTATTTTATTACGTGCCGAGATAAATAGTGTTGGGGTCTCTAGCTTATCATGCCAACGCTCTTCAATCATCTCTAACGAGTAGTTCTCACGTTTCATAGGTGTTAAATCATCCTCTTTCTTTGGTATATAAGAAAAGGCATCTATCTTATTAAATACAACAAAAACAGGTTTATCGCCTGCCCCTATCTCGCTCAGGGTACGATTAACCACCTCATACTGCTCTTCGAAACCAATGTGCGATATATCAACAACGTGAATAAGCAAATCAGCCTCACGCACCTCGTCGAGAGTTGATTTAAACGATTCGACCAACTGGTGTGGTAATTTACGAATAAACCCTACTGTATCAGTTAGCAGAAATGGAATATTATCTATCACAACCTTACGGACAGTGGTATCAAGAGTAGCAAAGAGCTTATTCTCGGCAAAAACATCACTCTTACTTAACAGATTCATAATGGTAGACTTCCCAACATTGGTATATCCAACCAGCGCAACACGAACCATTCCGCCCCTGTTACCCCTCTGCGATGCCATCTGCCTATCAATCTTCTTTAGCTCCTCTTTCAACGATGATATTTTATCACGGATAATACGCCTATCAGTCTCAATCTCACGCTCGCCCGGACCACGCATACCAATACCTCCCCTTTGACGCTCGAGGTGAGTCCACATACCTGTCAATCGAGGTAATAAGTATTGGTATTGCGCCAACTCGACCTGCGTTTTAGCATAGGCTGAAGTTGCACGTTGAGCAAATATATCAAGAATCAGATTTGTTCTATCAACAATCTTAACCTTTAAAGCATTTTCAATATTGCGTATCTGCGAAGGTGATAATTCATCATCAAAAATCACCGAGTCAATCTCGTGCTCTTTAACATACTCCCCTATCTCCTCTAGCTTACCGCTACCAACAAAAGTTCGCCTATCAGGATAGGGTAACTTTTGTGTAAATCGTGTTATTGTCTCGGCTCCTGCCGTAGTAGCAAGAAACTCTAACTCATCGAGATACTCATTAACACGTGCGTCTCCCTCTTTATCACGAATTACCGCAACAAGAACCGCACGCTCTACCTTTATCACTGTTTTTACATATTTTGGCATACAACTTTTTTGTTACAAAGATACAAAATATTTTTTTTCTGCACAAATAGCCATTAATTTATTAAATAGCAATAATTTACCAGAATTTAAATCTACACTTTCTGCGAGCGTGCAAGATAGCTATCTAACCCGTATCGTTTAACCGTATTTTTAGGAGTCTTAGGAAGTGGCTCTTCGAGAATAAAAATCGAGGCTATATTCTCGAACGAGGCAGTAATACGATTAAGTTTAAGCCTATTTTTGCGCATTATTTCAAGCATCTGCTCTCTATCAACCCCTAATATCTTCATACGTGCATAATCGGGATAGATATATGCATCTAACTTATTTTTATCGTTTTGAACTATATAACACTCGCCAACTAAAGGAAGCGAAGTCATCTTTGTCTCGATAGCCTCGGGGTAGATATTCTCGCCACTAGGCCCTAAAAGCATTGTTTTATACCTCCCTTTAATGTAGATATTACCTAAATCATCTAACTCACCCTTATCGCCTGTCTTCAACCAACCATCCTCGGTGAATGTGGCACGTGTAGCCTCTGGGTCTTTATAGTAACCTAGCATCACATTATCACCACGAACTTGAATCTCTCCCGAGGTGTCACTCTCCTTTTTCTTTGCTATTCTAAGCTCTAATATGCCACCCTCTAAAACTCGCCCTACCGATTTGAGTGCGAAAGTTTCGGGACTAGCATACGAGATGAGTGGACCACACTCTGTCATACCGTAACCTATTGTAAACTTAAAGCCACCTCGTGCGAAGAATCTCTCGATGTGCGAATTGAAACCTGCTCCTCCTAGGATTACCTCATTAACTGCTCCTCCTAATTTTTTTACTATCTTCCCCACAATCGCCCTATGTAAAATCTTATCTAAAAAGCCAATCTCGTGAATTAGTTTAACAAATGGTTTGTTAAATAGTGGAGCTACATTATATTTATATATCTTTTCGAAAATTAGTGGTACTAAAACCAATATATGAGGCTTGATAGCCGTACAAGCCTCTAACATAAGATTGGGGCTTGGAGTCTTACCTAGGAATGTAACTTCGGCACCATAGATAAGTGGCCCAAAAAACCCAAAAGCTAAACCGTAAGCGTGCGCCATAGGCAGAACACATATTGTCCGTTCTATTACCATACCTCTACCCCCCATCTCGGTTTGCAGATATGTGATATTAACAGCTAAACTACGTGATGATAGCATCACCCCCTTAGTTAAGGAAGTTGTGCCCGAGGTGTAGTTTAAAGATATCATCTCATCTTCACTCTCCTTACCCTCAAATTTAACATCATCAAGTGTTACACCATTAGGGTAACGAGACAAAAAATTAGTATCAATTAAATCCATCTCTACACCCTCAACCCCATGAAGCAGGGATAGGTTTTCTAACGAGAAGACATACTTAACGGTATCGAGGTTATCAATACTTAAATTTGCCCATATCGCAGGGTCACAAAACAGGATATAACTCTCCGAATGATTCAGAATATGTGTCGAATCTATTGGATTAAACTCTTCAAGGATAGGAACAACCACCGACCCATTAGATATAGTGGCTAGGTAAGTGATAGCCCAATTACTGCAATTCTTACCTATTATTGCAACCTTATGCTCTTTAGTTAGTTTACACTCAGCAAACAGAAAGTGTAGCCATAACATTTTTTGCGCTACCTCCTTGTAGCTATACTTCATCCCCGAAGAATAATCACCTAGTGCTGGCTTATCCCAGTACGAGGTAAACATATCGTGCAGAACATCAACTAATCTCTTATTTTTATTCATCTGTCTAACTATTAGTTACTAAATCGCAGCTCACTGCCTTTAATCTTATCTATTATAGTTCCATTGTCATAAACAATATTACCATTGACAAATGTATATTTTATGCTATTACCAAAGGTGTAACCCTCTAAAGGCGACCATCCACACTTATATAGTATATTCTCTTTTGTTACACTACTCTCTTTATCCCTCTCCACAATCACAATATCGGCAAAGTACCCCTCACGCAGGTAGCCCCTACCTACAATCGAGAAGAGCTTAGCAGGGTTATGGCACATCTTCTCAACAACTAAAGCAGGAGTGAGCCCTTTAATCGAGCTACCGCACATCTGCAACATTGCTAAAAGAGAGTGCTGAACCATAGGCCCACCAGATGGAGCATCAAAATATCCTCGCATCTTCTCCTCTAAGGTGTGAGGAGCGTGATCGGTTGCCACTACATCTAATTTACCTACCAAAAGAGCCTCACGCAGAGCCTCCCTATCACTAGGCGACTTAATAGCAGGATTCCATTTAATTAGATTACCCTTCAACTGATAGTCGTTACTATCGAACCAAAGGTGATGAACACAAACTTCGCCTGTGATTCGTTTCTCCTCCAACGGAGCCGATGAAAGCAGTTCCATCTCTCGTGCAGTAGATAAATGAAGAAGGTGAAGACGACTATTATATCGTGTGGCTAACTCGACAGCAGCAGCCGATGAACGATAGCACGCCTCGGCACTACGAATCTCGGGGTGAACAGATGCCGAAACTTCCGCACCTGCATACATATCCTTAAAGTGCTCTAAGTTTGCGCGCACAATCTCCTCTGCCTCGCAATGGGTAGCCACTAAAAGAGGTGAGCTTTTAAAAACTCGCTCTAATGCCTCTTTCTTATCTACCAACATATCGCCAGTTGAAGAACCCATAAATAGCTTTACGCCACACACCCTAGAGGTATCAAGCCTCTCAAGCAGGTCGTAATTTGTATTACTAGCTCCGAAAAAGAATGAGTAGTTTGCTAACGACGACTCGGCCGCTCTACTGAATTTATCCTCTAAAGCCGCCTCTGAGGTGGTAGGAGGAGTGGTGTTTGGCATCTCCATATATGAAGTAACACCCCCTGCTACTGCCGCCCTCGACTCGGAAGCAATATCCCCTTTATAGGTCAAACCAGGCTCGCGGAAATGAACTTGATCATCTATAACCCCCGGAGTTACATAGCAATTAGTGGCATCAATAACCTTATCAAATTTTTGCCCCTCCAACTCATTGGATGGCTCAAAGTGTATCTTTTCAATCAAATCGTTGTTGATAACAATCGAGCCCAACTGCTCGTTGCCCTCATTTACAAGCAATCCATTTTTAATTAGTATCCTCATTTTTCTTCCTTTTTATACGCCTAAGTGGCAAACGAAGAACCCCCCAGAATGCTTCGCCAAATATACCCGAACTCATTTTTGAGCTCCCCTTAGTGCGATCAGTAAATATTATAGATACCTCACCTAAAGTAAATCCTAGCCTCCAAGCGGTATATTTCATCTCAATCTGAAAACCATAGCCCTTCATCTTTATAGCATCAAAATCAATAGCCCTAAGCAGCTCGGCACGATACCCCACAAATCCTGCGGTAGCATCTTTAACCTTCATTCCTGTAACCCTACGAACAAAAACCGAGGCGTAGTAAGACATAATAACCCTACCGATAGGCCAATTAACCACATTTACACCTGTCACATATCGTGACCCCACTGTAAGAGCATTCTTATCCCTACAAGCTATATATAAGTGATGTAGATCCTCTGGATTATGAGAAAAATCGGCATCCATCTCAAAAATGTACTCATAGCCACTATCCAGTGCCCACTTAAACCCAGTGATATAGGCAGTACCTAGCCCTAATTTTCCACTACGCTCTATGATATGTACTCTTTCGGGATTTTGAGCAATAATAGAGTGAACAATAGCAGCTGTCCCATCAGGCGAGCCGTCGTCCACTATCAGAATATCAAAATTATCACTTAACGAGAGTGTCTTTAGAATAATAGCCTCAATATTCTCTTTTTCATTGTATGTTGGTATGATAACAACCTTTTTGTCCATCGTTTTATATTTTTAAACGCAACTAGCCACAAAAATAGTGAAAAAAAATCACATATCACCTTTTTTATTACAAAAAATTTAAAGTTCTGAAAAATATTTCATATCTTGCAACGCAGCAAATTTCAATCATAATAATTTACTTAATAATCAATCATATGAAGAAAATAGTACTTATTTTGTTATTAATTATCCCTATGGTGTCATATTCGCACGTCGACCTTACCCGTATATACAAATATGGCAATGTAAATATTACTATTACAACTGGTTTTAACTACGAGATAATTAATAAAACACAGATAGCAGGACAACTAGCGGAATTACTACTAAAAGAGCTAAAGTACGATAAGCCAGTAGAGATAAACATCCGCCACAGATACACAAGCGACACTATCTTTTCGCCATACTTTAGGATACACACAAAAAAGGATAGCATTATTGTAATAGATGCTTTTTACAAAGAGATAAATCCACAACAAATATTAAAACTTGTTGAGTATATCTCTACTGTTGGAAGCAATAGAATTAAAAAGATGCAAAAGGAGTTCACCGAAGAGCTTTTAGGTTTAAACAAAACTGTAACAAGAGCCTCAATAGACGGAAAAATAATAGAAAAAGTTTTAAGCCGTGCACCATCGAAAACGGTAACTAACATATTGGCCAACAACAAAATTTATAAGCCTACGAAAGAGGGAGAACGGGCTTTGGAAATAACTTACTACTACCAAAACAATAAGTACCACTTCGTTAATATGACTCACACTTACTCTAAGGGTAAAGTAATCAATTCTACCGAAGAGGTACTACTTGTAGTTGATGATTTTTACCAAGCCACGCCTGTTGGCGACAGAAGTATGATTGTATTTGACACACGAAAATCATTTCGATTCTTATCAACTAGAGTAGGCGGAACTTATATATTACCTCAAGAGAAAGTTTCAAAAGTGTACACCTACGACGACCTAGCAAAAGAGGGCTCTTATACCCCCATTGAGGTTGTCCTTTTTGGTGGCAACAAACTGGCACTCACTGTTAGATATTCGGGTTATACACGCCTACCAAACGGAGCAGGGAGATATGGTCCAACTTTAAAGTCGATGATATACTATATACAAGATGGCGTATTTATTGAAAATGCAGATGAAATCTTAAGAAATCAAATT